>CAVDWN010000181.1:0-3428 GCA_963612535.1 Sphaerochaetaceae bacterium | reverse complement strand
GGGAGGCGCCGAACCATTCCGCCAGCCCTGCGCACACGCGGCGGCACGCGGAAGGATGAAGCCTCGCTGCCAATGTCAGTGGGTGCCCTTGGCTTTCGCTTCCCGCGCACTTGCTGTACGCGCTCGGAACAAGACGGCCCTAATCAGTGCTTTCCTGGTTACGGCTTCGGCTGCGCTTTGCTGTGGTTTCGCTTCCAGGAGGCTTCCAATCCCGCTTCCTTGTTGCGTGTTGGCAACAAGCGGTTGCTATACTTTGCGGTAAGTCTTGTCCGCTGCCGTTTTTTTGTGTGCCCCGCCAGGGGTCGAGGCGACATGCGGGCGCCATGGTGTTCTTAGGAGGCGGCAATGAAGCTGGGATTCATCGGATGCGGGAACATGGCCAAGGCCATGATGAAGGGGATCATCAACAGCGGCGCGGTTGCCGCATCTGATATCTACGGCTCCAACGCGCATGAGGAAAGCGCGCAGGCGGTTGCCGCCGAATACGGCATCAATGCCGGCACCGACAACCTTGCGGTAGCCCAGGCTGCCGACGTACTGTTCCTGAGCGTCAAGCCCTACCAGTACGAAGACGTTATCGCGCAGGTCCGTGATGCCATTCGTCCCAATCAGGTTGTGGTTACCATTGCCCCCGGCAAAACCATTGCCTGGTTGGAAGAGCGCTTCGGCAAGCCCGTCCGCATCATTCGCACCATGCCGAACACGCCCGCGTTGGTGGGCGAGGGGCTTACCGCGTACTGCCCCAACAGCCTGGCCACCGCCGAAGACGTGGCCTATGTGGAAGGGCTGCTGAAGAGCTTCGGCAAAACGGTGCAGCTGAAAGAGAGCTTGGTGGATGCCTGCAGCGCCGTTGGCGGCAGCACCCCAGCTTATGTGTATATGTTCATTGAGGCCTTGGCCGATGCCGGCGTTGCCGAAGGGCTTCCGCGCGCACAGGCCTACGAGATTGCGGCGCAGGCGGTAATGGGCTCGGCGAAGATGGTGCTGGAAACCGGCAAGCACCCCGGCGAGCTGAAAGACCAGGTAACCTCACCTTCCGGCTCTACCATCAAGGGGCTGGAGGTCCTGGAGCAGAATGCCTTCCGCGGCACGGTTATCACGGCGCTTCGCACCGCCATCAACGCAGCCCGTTCCCTGTAGCTTCCTAATGCTGCGCTGCTAGCTGCCAGCGAGCAACGGCGTGCTCTTGCTGTAGCGGGGCGCGTCGTTGTTGTTTCCCGGGGCGCAGCCCCTCGGCCCCGCCCGTTCTGCCGGCCCAGGGTCGTTCGCCCCCGATCCGTACGCGCTGCAATTAGCGACCAGCGAAGGGGGCCGGTCGCAGGTATATACTTCAATGCCATGATCGGAACCATCGTAAATACCTGCTGCATCCTGCTTGGCTCGGCCATCGGCAGCGTGGCCAAGAAGGGCCTGAAGCCCAAGTACCAAGAGGCTATCTTCGTGGCCCTAGGCGTTGCCACCGTGGGCATGGGCATCAACGCTGTGGTGCAGAACATGCCGAACAGCTCGTACCCGGTGCTGTTCATCGCCAGCATGGCCATCGGCGCGGTGGTAGGCACTGCGCTCGATTTGGAGGGCCGCTTCAAGCGCGCGGTAGAGAAGCGCTCGAAGAAGAGCGACTCCGATTTCGCGAAGGGCCTTTCCACCGCCATCATGCTGTTCTGCGTGGGAACCCTTTCCATCTTGGGCCCCATCAACAGCGCGCTGTACGGCGACGAGACCTACCTGCTTACCAACGCCACGCTCGACCTGGTTTCCTCCATGGTGTTCGGCGCCACGTTCGGCATCGGCATCGCGTTCGCGGCGGTGGTGCTGTTCTGCTGGCAGGGAGCCATCTATCTGTTGGCGAACCTTTTGGCCCCCCTTATGGGCGATGGGCTGATGTGCGAGATCGCCATCATCGGCGGCCTGCTTATCCTTGCAAGCGGCATCAACCTGCTCAAGCTCAAGGAAATCAGCACCATGAACCTGCTTCCCGCGCTGTTCGTGCCGCCCATTTGGTTTGCCCTGCTGGCTGCCACCGGCGGCTTCTGGGGGCTTCTGTGCCAATAGGGACAGTCCCTCTTTAGCACGCTAAAGCGAGGCAGGCATTTGCTGCCTGATGTTCCGTTGGCAAGGCTGCTTGGCGCGCTGGGGCTTTTGCCGCCGCAAAGGGCGCTCCACTCTGCTAAAGTACCTCTATTGGATTCAGCTGCGCGTTGGTTTTGCGCAGCCGTCGAAAGGACTTTGAACTATGGCTAGGGTGTACAACTTTTCCGCAGGCCCGGCAGTGCTTCCTGAAGAAGTGCTTCGCGAGGCCGCCGCAGAGATGCTCGACTACAAGGGCACGGGTATGTCGGTCATGGAGATGAGTCATCGTTCAGCCGCGTTCAAGGGCATCATCGAGGAAGCCGAGGCCGACTTGCGCGACCTCATGGGCATCCCCGACAACTACCATGTGCTGTTCCTGCAGGGCGGCGCCACCCAGCAGTTCGCGGCAATCCCCATGAACCTCATGCTGAACGGCAAGGCCGACTACATCGTTTCCGGCTCTTGGTCGAAGAAGGCCTTCAAGGAGGCAAAGATCTTCGGCGACGCACGCTGCGTTGCCTCCAGCGAAGACGAGAACTTCTCGTATATCCCCAACGTTGACGATCTGGAGTTCCGCAGCGATGCCGACTACGTCTACATCTGCGAGAACGAGACCATCTACGGAACCCATTACCATAAGCTCCCTGAAACCGGCGATGTGCCGCTGGTGAGCGACGTTTCCTCCTGCTTCCTTTCCGAGCCCATCGATGTGTCGAAGTACGGCCTGGTGTACGGCGGCGTGCAGAAGAACGTCGGCCCCGCCGGCGTGGTCATCGTCATCGTGCGCGACGACCTGGTGAAGGAAGAGTGGCTGCCCAACACGCCCACCATCATGCGCTACAAGACCCAGGTGGATGCAGGCAGCATGTCGAACACCCCTCCGTGCTACGGCATCTACATCTGCGGCAAGGTGTTCAAGTGGCTGAAGGCCCAGGGCGGCCTGGAGGCCATGAAGAAGCGCAACGAGGAAAAGGCCGCGCTGCTCTACGACTACCTCGATTCCACCGATTTCTACACGGCAACCGCCCGCAAGGAAGACCGCTCCATCATGAACGTGCCGTTCGTCACCGGCGACGCCGACCTGGACGCAGAGTTCGTGAAGGGCGCCAAGGAGCATGGCATCGAGAACATCAAGGGCCATCGCACGGTAGGCGGCATGCGCGCCAGCATCTACAACGCCATGCCTGTAGAGGGCGTGCAGGCCTTGGTCGACTACATGAAGGAATTCGAGGCAGCGCACAAGTAGCCGCTGCTCGTTCCTTCAGCGCCGGCCCCGGTGGCGCAGGATGTTTCGCCTGCAAAAAATAAATTAATTACCCCAGGGAGCCTCGCAGTGTGCGGGGCTCCCTATGCTATAC
>CAVDWN010000180.1:0-3432 GCA_963612535.1 Sphaerochaetaceae bacterium | reverse complement strand
CGCCCCGAGTTCATCGAGTTCATCGACGAGATTCCCATGACGGAATCGGGCAAGGTGAAGCGCCACCAGCTGGCCGACGAGCTTGCCCGCCGCCTTAAGGAACGCGCCTAAGCAAGGCGTCCCACATACCCGAAATGCGAAGAGCGCTTGCAGCACCAACAGCCGCAGGCGCTCTTTCTTTTTGCCAACTCGGTTTGGGGGCTTAGTGCTTTGCTGCTCGTATCACTAGCCAAGCAGGCACACCCATGGATGAGCCGTTCATATGCGAGTGGCTTCAAGTGGAATGTCCTTCGCACCGCCGCAACATCCCACCGGAAAAGAACAGGGCGCCGGCTTATGCCAGCGCCCTGAACAGAAGCCATTCAGCCCTGTACGACACCCTTATCCCCTGATACGGCGCCTCCTAGCGGCAAAGGCCGCGGTTGCCAATGCAGTAAGGGCTGCGATAGAGGCAGTTGCAGCAACCGAACGGGAGCCGTCATCGGTTTTTGCCGAAGCTGTTTTGCCATTGCCGTCGCCATCCGAATAGGAAGCAGGCTCCGGTTCGGGACTCGGGCTTGGGTCAGGCGCAGGGCTTGGGTCCGGCGTGGGGCTGGGACCCGGCGTAGGATCGCCGGAAAGCTCGCCGGCGGGATGCTCCGGCGTATTGAACGCGGTAGCGCGCATCACAGCGGAACCGCCATTGAACTCATCCAAGCCCATGGTATAGAGCTTGCCATGGTAGGCAAGCGACGTTGCGTAGGACAAGGGCGTATCGTACGCCTTCTTGCCGAACGCGGTTGCTGCGCTGGCAGAATTGCCAAGCACGAAGGTATCTTCATCGCCCTCCGTCACCTTAAGGGAAGAGAACGCCGCGCCATCGGTGCCGGCAGCAAGGCCCGCCGAGTAGTCGTAGTAGAACTGGGTTTCAGGAAATGCCTCGGTCAAGGTTTCCGCCTTGTAGGTGCCGTCCGCCTGCTTCACCAAACGCTCAAAGGGAAGATTGTTGCTGACGACTGCGCTCATATCCAGGCATACGCCACTGCCCACATAAATGGTGCTGCCGCTTGCTGCCACCTGCATCAACTGGCCCTTGGAGGAACCGTAATTATGACGCGGGGAGCAGAGCGAGCCAAGAGCCTTCACCTCGCCGGTCTGCATATCCACCGAAGCGATGTTGTCGCTCTTCAGGCTGGTTTCCGCATCGGGATCCGCCTCAGTGGCAACAGTCGAGCAGCCACCGATCGCCATGATAGTCCCTTCAACGTTCACGATGGAGGCTCCAAGGGGAATATTCTTACCCGCCTGCTCAAGCTGAGTCCATTCATTGGTATCGGGGTCGTATGAGAACAGGAACTGATACTTCAGAGTCTCATCTCTACTGGTTCGCGCAAGCATCAAGAGCTTGCCCTCCCACAATGCAAGGCTCACCGTTCCGTAGTTATCAAGCTCCCAACCCTTATAAGCGTCACTGCGACCAACCACAACCTTCGGCAGGCTTCCCATGTCTTCCCAGGTTCCGGTGTCTATGCAATAGCGATAGAACGAATGGAAGGAAAGGTTCGACCCGAAATCCTTGTTCAAAGCTTTGAGCTGCGGGAAAGCGTAGATGTAGCCGTCCAGCCCAATGAGCTGGGTGCTTTGAACCTGGTTGGCGAAATCAAGCCCATCCAGGGAAATGGACTCTTCGAACAGAGGAACATCGCCCTCTGGGACGTTCTCGGTGAAACGCAGAACCATCGTGTCGCGACACGACTTCCCCGAAGCGGTGGTAAGCACCACCTCGCGCTTGCCGGAGGTTACCTCGCTGGGAACCTTCACTTTTACCGAAGAGCTGCTCCAGCTAACCACCCGTGCGGCGCAACCGCCAACGGTTACCGTTCCCTCGTTGTCGCCGAAGTAAGCGCCTTCGATTGCGATGTAGTTGGCGTCTTCGCCTTCTTCAAGGGCCGTCCCGCTTATAACGGGCTGGGCTTCGCTGCGATTGTTGAGCTTGGAAAGATCAAGGATGCCGTTCGAGGTGCATTTTCCTTCGAACTGGGACTTCTGGGTTGTACAGCTCTTCAGCAAAGAAACAAGCTCAAGGGCGCGCTCGCTGGCGGGTTTGCCCTGATCCACTGTGGTCGAGCAGATCGCTGCACTGGCGGCCGCCAACGGCGAAGCCATAGAGGTACCATTCATCAGGCTGTAAGGCGCAAGGGTGCTGCCCAGGCCAACGCAGTCCAAATATACCCTCTCGTTGTCCGTAAGGCTATCGGCCTGGGTCTCGAACATCAGCGACACAAGCATGTACCCATCGTTGCTGTCGGCCTGATCGCTGTTGGAGTGCCATACCAGCTTCTTGCAATTTTCCCAAGCCAAGGAATCCTTGAGATTGACGCTGGCGCTTCCCCACCCGATATTGCTGATGGCGCGGGCAGTACTTGTTTTGTCTTGAATGAATCCCACGCTCCCGGATTCGTCAACAGCCTCATAGTGCGTAGACACCACGGTAAAATCGGTCGTATCCGCAGTGGTAGAGAAGCCGAAACAGGACACCTTTTCCAGATCCGATTTCGCAACCGGGATCTTCAAGGTAACCGCGTATCGATGCTTGGCGTTCGCCGTAGATCCCTGATCAGCTGTTTTCAGCTGCTTGCCAGCAATCGAGATAGAGCCCGTTGTATCGAAGTGGTAGTCATAGTCGCCGTCGAAGACCACCTTGTTCTGCTCTGTTACAGCATCAGAGCCATAACCCACGTACACCTCAACATTGCCTTGGCCGTTGAAGGTATCGTAGGCCACGTTGTTCGAAGCAGACCCCAACCACGGCATGTAAGTGGATTTGGTCTGGCATATCGTGCTCATGATCATGGCGCCAGGAGCATAAAGGTCGGTGCACTCTTTGCCCCAGTCGCTGTAAAGGGACGCTTCGCCATTGGCGCTCGAAGAGTTCACTATCACAGCATAAGGGCTGGTAGAAGTTCCGGTTGGGGTAAGCGTGTAGGAATCGATGTCCCGGGCATCGTTGCCGGATGCGCATACCGATATTGCTCCCTTCTTGCCAACTTCCGTCATAGCAAGGTTAAGGGCAACGGTGGTTCCATCGGCGCCCCAGGAATTGTTGATAACGCGAATATCCAAGCCGGCATCCAGCGCGCGGGAAATGTACGCATAGCCCTTCAGCGCCGCTTCCAGGCTCATCCCGCTATCCGTGCCGATTTTCACCGACATAAGCTGCACGCCCTTAGCGGCTCCACTGGTTCCATAGTCATCCCACTGAGCTGCAATGATTCCCGCAACGTGGGTTCCGTGGCCGCTAACATCCATCGGGTTGCTTTCATCGCTGCCATCGTTCGATGTGTTGATGCCGTATTTGCCGCCACCGATCTTGTCTACGTAATCGGTCAGATCGACCATGTTGTCTTTAAGGTCGGGGTGATTGTAATCGATGCCCGTATCGACCGTGCACAC
>CAVDWN010000179.1:0-3453 GCA_963612535.1 Sphaerochaetaceae bacterium | reverse complement strand
GATACAGAAAGAGCCCGCCGGGGCGGGCTCTTTGGGTTCTGATACGGATCAGGAAACAGAACTTAAAGGTAATCGTGGATGATCCTTATACGTACTGGTCTTCCTTTTCCTTGGCAGCAAGCTGAACCTTACACCAGCGCAGCTTACGCGTCAGAAGCGAGCGGGAGATGATGCTTTCCTCAGGGAGGTTGGCCAACTTCTCCTCGATCTCGGGGATAGCCTTGTTGAGCTTATCAACGTTGATGCGCTTGATCTGGCGCGTCTTGTCGCAAGTAACGATGACGCGGTCCTTCAGCACCTGGACATAACCACCCATGATGGCAGCGGAAAGCGTTTCGCCGCCATCCTGCTGGGTGCGAGCCCAGATGACGCCGTCGTGAAGGGCGCATACGAAGGGCTCATGGTTCTCCATGATGCCCAACTCGCCTTCCGTGCCCGGCACCATGACGTTATAAAGCTCGCCAGAGAAGAGAACTTTGTCCTTTGCTACAACGTCACACCTGATCACCGACATGGCTTACTCCTCTGCCTGAAGCTTCTCGTAGGCCTCGTAAACAGCCTCGATAGAGCCGGTGGAGCGGAAGCAAACCTCGGGGATGTGGTCGCAGTTGCCCTTGAGGATCTCGTCGAAGGAACGAACGGTGTCCTCCATCTTGACGTACACGCCGTCAAGACCGGTGAACTGCTTGGCTACATGGAAGTTCTGGCCAAGGAACTGCTGCACCTTACGGGCGCGGTTAACGATGACCTTCTGGTCTTCCGAAAGCTCGTCCATACCCAGAATTGCGATGATGTCCTGGAGGTCCTTGTAGTTCTGCAGGATCTCCTGAACGCCAACGGCTACGCGGTAATGGTCTTCGCCAACTACCTCGGGGTCGAGTGCGCGGGAGCTGGACTCCAGCGGGTCAACAGCGGGGTAGATGCCCATCTCGGCGATGGAGCGGTTCAGAACCGTCTTAGCGTCGAGGTGGGTGAACGTCGTGGCCGGCGCGGGGTCGGTCAAGTCGTCGGCGGGAACGTATACAGCCTGCACAGAGGTGATGGAGCCGGTCTTCGTGGAGGTAATGCGCTCCTGAAGGTCGCCCATCTCGGTTGCCAGCGTAGGCTGGTAACCAACTGCGGAAGGCATGCGGCCCAGAAGTGCGGAAACCTCGGAACCTGCCTGGGTGAAGCGGAAGATGTTGTCGATGAACAGCAGAACGTCCTGACCCTGGTCACGGAAGTACTCTGCCTCGGTCAGGCCGCACAGGCCGACGCGAAGACGAGCTCCCGGAGGCTCGTTCATCTGACCGTAAACCAAGCAGGTCTTGTTGATAACGCCTGCATCGGTCATTTCCAGGAAGAGGTCGGTACCTTCGCGGGTACGCTCGCCAACGCCGGTGAATACGGACGTACCACCATGCTCCTGAGCCAGGTTGTTGATGAGCTCCTGGATGATAACGGTCTTGCCAACGCCTGCACCGCCGAACAGACCGGTCTTACCACCCTTGATGAAGGGCTGGATAAGGTCGATGACCTTGATGCCGGTTTCGAAGACCTCAGTCTTGTTGATGAGCTCTTCGTAAGCGGGAGCGGGGCGATGGATGGGTGCCCACTGCTTGATGTCGGGCATGGGCTTGCCGTCAACGGGCTCGCCCATAACGTTCCAGATGCGGCCGAGGGTCTCAGGACCTACGGGCATCTTCATGGCTGCACCAGTGTCCTGGACAGGAAGGCCGCGAACCAGGCCGTCGGTAGACGACATGGCAACGGAGCGAACCAGGTCACCAGGGAGGTGCATCTGAACCTCGAGGACGACGTCGAGATCGCCCGCGGGGGTGGTAGCTTTCACGGTCAGGGCGTTGTAGATCGCCGGCATGTGATCCGGGGCGAACTCAACGTCGACAACAGGGCCGACAACACGGACGATATGTCCGATGGAGCCCTGCTCGGCCGCAGAAGCATTATTGGTTTCTTCAGCCATTTAGTCCTCCAAAGCTGCGGCGCCGCCGACGATCTCGTTGATCTCGGTCGTGATGGCGCCTTGACGTACACGGTTGTAGACACGGTTGAGGGTTTCAATCATGTCGTTGGCATTGTCCGTCGCGTTCTTCATTGCGTTGCGACGAGCAGCCTGCTCGGCTGCTGCCGAGTCGATGAGCATGTAGAAGTAATGACCCGCCACATACTCGGGAAGAAAGTGATCCAGAACCTCGGTCTCGTTGGGCTCGTACTCGATGGCACCGGAAATCTCCAGGTCATCGGGCGTTGCCTCAGTGATACCGCCGCCCTTGCTGAAAACCTCGCCCTTGGGAAGGAAGGCCTTCGGGTCTACGGGCAGAAGCGGCTGCTGGATCAGAACCTGCTCACCAGCGTTCTTCGCGTGGTTGTAGAGCACAACCACCTCGTCGATGTCGCCGTTGAGGTAATGCTCGATCGAGTAATCGGCCAGGGCATTGGATTCCTCAACACGCGGGTCGGCAGACAGGTCGCGGAAAGCCAGAACGGTATCGATCTTGCGGTACTTGAAGTAGCTGATGGCCTTCTTGCCGCAAGCAGCAACGATAACTTCCTGACCCTTTTCCTTACGTTCCTTCATGATCTTCTCAGCACGACGGAGCACGCTGGAGTTGAAGCCGCCAGCAAGACCACGGTCGGATGCGACGACGACGAGAAGAACCTTCTTCACCTCGTCATGCGGCGTGGTCAGCGGAACATGGGTACCGCCCATGCGCGCGATGTTGGCAAGCATCTCCTTAACAGCCTCACCATAGGGCGTAGCTGCCTCGACACGCTGGGTGCTGTGTCGGATCTTGGCAGCTGCAACCATTTCCATGGTGTGCGTGATCTGCTTCGTCGACTCGACGGACTTGATTCGCCTTTCGATATCGTGAAGGTTCGGCATACTTACCTACCTTACGCGATGAACTGGAGCTTGAACTGCTCGATGAGCGTGCTCAGCTCGGATTCGACATCGTCGGTGAACTTCTTTGCGTCTGCGAGCTTGTCCATTACGCCGTTGCCGGAGTGATGCAGGTAGTCGAGCATCTCGCCACGGAAGCGAACAACGCTCTTAGCCGGAACATCATCCAGGTAGCCATGGGCGCCAGCCCAGATGGCGGTAGCCATGTCCTCGACGGACATAGGAGCGTAACGACCCTGCTTCAGGATCTCGGTCATGACGGCGCCACGGGTGAGCTGCTGCTGGGTTGCCTTGTCCAGGTCGGAACCGAACTGGGTGAAGGCTGCGAGCTCGCGGTAGGCTGCCAGGTCGAGGCGGAGCGTACCGGCTACGGACTTCATGGACTTCACCTGAGCGGAGCCGCCAACGCGGGATACGGAGATACCAACGTTGACTGCAGGGCGCTGACCCTGATAGAAGAGGTCGGTGGTGAGGTAGATCTGACCGTCGGTAATGGAGATAACGTTGGTAGGAATGAACGCACCAACGTCGCCAGCCTGGGTCTCGATGAT
>CAVDWN010000178.1:0-3487 GCA_963612535.1 Sphaerochaetaceae bacterium | reverse complement strand
ACTTGCCCACTGGCAACAAGAGCGAGCGTAAATCCTATGCTGAGTTCAGGAAGTTTCTTCTTAAGGATGGTTATCATATGGATCAGTTCAGTGTCTATTCTCGCGTTGTTTTAACGCGAGAGAGCGTGGATTCTCATATGAGAAGGCTTAAAGCGAACCTCCCGCTGGCTGGTGCGGTGACCGTAATAACCTTGACGGAAAAGCAATATGAAGATCGGGCGGTTCTGATTGATACGCGTGCGGCATCAAATGGTGGGTGTGATCTGGGCGCTCAGTTGACGCTTGCGTTTTAGCCGAGCGCTGACAGAAAAGCCCCGATCGGGCTGATCGGGGCAGGAGGCTAGCGGATACAAAAGGATGAATCGTCTATGTTGATGGACATCTTGTTGTAGCAGTGCCCCAGGCAATCTTCTTGGAAGACTTTAACCGTGGTGCTTGCGTTCCATTTTCCAATGGTAGGAACGCCTTTTGCTTCATCGTCTTTTAATAAAAGGCTGCTGAACTCGAGTTTGCAATTGTTTATGTTAATGCCTCTGAAGCGTGCGAGATGGTTATCGACCTGCAATACATCGCCAAAGAATAGGACTACGGGTTTTTGGCTTAACGCAGAGTCTGGGATTGGATCCCAATTGATACGAGCGGTCTTTCCCTTGCAGGCTTTGGGTACGTAGGTCCCGGCCTGGCGGGCCGGTAGGTCGGCGTAGTACACGGGTTCGGCATACCACTTGCCCGCTGTGTTCTTCGGTCCCTTAGCCGTTGGGTCCAGCCACAGGCGCAGGAATGCCATGCCATCGATAAGCCTTACCGCCCCATGGGCATCTTGGTGGATGTTGCCTGCAGTCTTTTTCTTTTTCCCGGCGCCCTTTCCAGCACTGATCAGTGGATAGCCCTTTTCGTTGAACCCCTCCAGGCGATATACCGTGTCTTCGAGTGCGCGACCGCTAAGGCCGTGGTTCGCCATGCGCGTGGGCACAACGAAGTCTCTTCTTGCGTCGACTTCTGCAGCGAATGTTGGCCAGGGTTGGGTGTCGGCGAGACGTGATTTGCGTAGATGCTTAAAGGCTTCAGGGCCTTTAGAGCGTGCCTTTGCCGCCGCTTGAACCGTTGCCTCCGAGCAGGCTGCGATAACCGCGGCATCGACGGCATGGTGGCGGTCGTCCTCGCGATCTTTCTTGCCGTTGGCTCCGTAATTCAGGCCCCATACCCAACGCAGGCTCGCGGTTGCGCCGCTGGCTACCGCGATCACGTGTTTCTTGCGTCCATCTTCGGGGAACAACAATGTATCTTCCAGGTAGTTTTTCACGGCTATAGACATGTAGCGAGTGTCATTGAGGTTGCGGCTGATGAATGCCTTTTCGGCCTTTTCGTCGAGGTTGGTATTTAGCATGTTCGCGCGTTTGCGGGGTTGCTTTACCGTTGCCATCACGTGGGCGCGGTATTCATCCCAGTTAGGAGCCCCGGGCTCACCAGAGTGCATCCATTCATACGGGGTTCTTTCGCCTTTGTCCTGGTTGCTTTTTGCGAGAGTGAGCACTTTGTTGGCTCTGCTATCATCGCTGGTTCTTGAGTAGGGGAGGACGTGATCTATCTCACAGTACTTTTCGTCGCGAACGAGCCTTGTTTTGTCGATACCTACCTGGGGACGATAGGCGTCTTTGCTGCCCTGTCCATCGCACATGATGAGTTTGCGAACGATGCGCTTCGGCACCTCAGTGGGTTCGCAGTTAAGGATACCTGCGGCGAAGGCAGCCCATTCTTTATTCTGGGCTTCATTTTCTCGATTCGACTTGCTGATCGCGGCTTTTTCTTTTTTGGACATCTTTAACTCGCGGTCAAGTTCGATATGAATCTCATCGGGTACTCCATAGATCTTGATAATTGAGTTAACTATGCGGCGCATGCGACCCATCGCCCTTAGGACTACGGGGTTTTTGCAGGTGGGATCGTAGCTTTTGTAAGGGGGCAGGCAAGTGTTTCGGGTGCAGCGATCGGATTGGCGTAGCGCGAGAAGCCCGCTGGCATCCTCGGCTTCGGCAAGGGTCGTGATCTCGGGTTCTTCGAAGGCCTCGATGAGCAGGTCGAGGGCGGTGCGGCTTCTGGAGCCATACCCTTTAAAGAGTTTTCCAGTGAAGGGAACGCTTTCGAGGGAGTCGATTTCTTCGTTAGTGAGATTGAGAGAAGCCAGTTGGTCTTCCAAACTCTCTTTGGTGCTGGCATACGTTAGGGCTTCGCAAATTGCATCGCCGAAACCTCGGTCTTCGAGCATGCGAGAAAGGAATTCGGGCGAGAGGTGATCCCTCAGGCAGCGCCAAGATTTCGGAACAAAGACCTCGGCCTTTTCGGATGAGTCTTGGGGGATCCCCTTGAAGACGCTTTTCCCGCTTAAATCGAGGTCTTCGCGGATTCTTCCGTAAGAGACCTTCCCTTTCCTCCCTTTGATGGAGGCGGGGGAGAATAGGACGGAGAGATATCCTTCGACTTGCTGCGAAGTAAGACGCTGCTCGGTGCCATTTTCGTGGACAATGACGAGGTGCTTTAGGCGCTCGTATGCGCGGCAGAGCTCGGAGGAGATGTCTGCGTTAGCCGCACGCTTTTCATTAGGGAAATAAGAGCAGCTCCCAACAGAGTCATCATAGGTGTTTGCGTCGTGGTCCAAGGTTCCTTTTTCCCAGGTAAGGCAGGCAATGAAATCTGACTCAAGCTCATTTGTGGCATTTGCATTGCCGATGCTTCTCTGAGCTTTGAAAAGCTCATGAACCTCATTTTGGATTTGGGCGTTATAGACGCACAGCTCGTAATTTCCGCCTTTATTGCGGGATCTTCCCTCTTTGTGTAGCATTTGGCCGACGGTTTGATAGCCTTCTTTTTCCATCTTCTTCGAGTTTGAAGCGATGGCGCTAAGGACCTTGCCATTGTCGGAGGATTTATCGATGTCGGTAAGTCGGCCTTCTCCGTGAGGGATATAGCCGCGTCGGCTGCACAGGGTGTAGAGAACCTGCGCTAGCTCGCGATTCGTTAGTTGGCGGCTGAGACCGGCGGATCGAAGTTTTAAGACGGGCTTATCGCCTTTCTTGCTCTGCAGCCATTGCTTGTTTGAATCTTCAGGTACGAGGCCATGCTCTTTGAATAGGGCTAGACAACGGGTGAGACGACCTTTGGTTCTCAGGGTGTTTCTGCGAACGCTGCGAGCATTGCGCCTGCCTACGGCAAGGCTGACTCTTGTTTTGTCTTCCTGCGGTGCCCGGAAGAGGTGCGAACCCATTTCAAGAATCTGACGGTTGTTCTTGTCTATTAGGCAAAACCCGCAACTTGCGATGCCTGGGTCAAGACCGAGTACAAAATAAGGGCGCATTGCTGGCATGGCTATCTCCTTGAAAGGGGTTGAGATAATAGCAAGTATAGGGTTTAAGTGGGAGATTGGCTTGTTTCCGCACAGCTCTATTCGCCGGATGGCTTGCCTTCGCGCAGAAACCGGTAGGTTTGACGC
>CAVDWN010000177.1:0-3522 GCA_963612535.1 Sphaerochaetaceae bacterium | reverse complement strand
TGGCGGCTCTTGGGTTCGGTTCGTTTTGCCTGGTTGGAAGGCTACGCCTTGTTCAGGATGGCGTCGATATAGGGCGCGTCGATGTCGGAAAGGGGCCTGAAGGGGCTGGTTTCCTGCGGCTCGCGCGTAGCCAGGATGCGCTCCATCCAAATCATGTCGTACCAGCGGCCGAACTTCAGCGCGCAGCGCTTGAAGCTGCCGGCATGCTTGAAGCCCAGGCGGGTATGGAACAGGCGGCTTGCGGCGGGCACGTATTCGTCTGCCGGGTCGCAATGCGCAATGCACGCTTCCATGTTGAAGACGTTCTGCAGCAGCAGCAGCTTCGCCAAGGCTTCGTACAGCCTGCGGCCCAAACCGCGGTTGCGCAGATCCTTGCGAATGTAGATGGAGCTTTCCGCTGCGTGCGAGTAGGCGGCACGCGGGCGGAAGGAGCTCGCGTAGGCGAAGCCCAGAACCTCGCCGTTCTTTTCGGCAAGGATGTAGGGGTAGCGTTCCAGCACGCGGGTGATGCGCGCCGTGAACTCCTCCAGCGTGGGAGGCTCGATTTCGAACGTTACCGCCGTTTCCAGAACGTACGGGGTGTAGATGTTCAGCAACGCGGGGGCGTCGGCCTCGGTTGCCATGCGTATTTTGATGTCTGTATCCATGGCTCGGATTCTACTCCATTTTTCCCATTTGCGAAGGGGCTGCGGCTTGTTTTGCAGGCGGGGTTTGCGATGAGGGCCTGCGTGAAAATCAACCGCAAAAGGCCGGCCAGAAGCCCCGCCAATGCGAAGGGGGTTGCGGCCTGTGGTGCGGGTGAGGTTGCGCGGGCGGGCCTTGCACGAAAGGCCAGCCAGAAGCCTTGCCCGTGCGAAGAAGGGCGCACCGCAGGCGAAGGCAGCGAAACCCGTTCGCCTAAGCCATTGTTTCCAGCTGGGGAAATGCCCCGCGTGCTTTATCGATACAGCACTCTACTGTGCTATACTGCAGCCTGCTTTAGTTAAGTAAAGTCTTTCCGAGCCCGCCTGGCAACGCGCTTTGCAGCACCAGGCAAGGAAACCACTGAAAAGAGGTACCCATGAAGAAGAAGTTCCTTTCGGTGCTGGCGGTTGCCTGCGTGGCATGCCTTTCCGCGGCACTGCTTGCCGGCTGCAGCTCCAACCAGTCCAGCCAGTCCAGCAGCGACGGCGCCCCTGCGGGCAACAAGCTCGTCGTCGGCTTCGACAACAGCTACCCGCCCTACGGCTTCATGGACGAGAACAACCAGCCCACCGGCTTCGACCTTGACCTTGCTCAGGAAGTTGCCACCCGCAACGGCTGGGACATCCAGCTCGAGGCCATCGACTGGGATGCAAAGGACGCATTGCTGAACCAGGGCACCATCAACTGCATCTGGAACGGCTTCACCCTTGAGGGCCGCGAAGACAACTACACCTTCTCCGAGCCCTACATGCTTAACGAGCAGGTAGTAGTGGTGAAGAAGGGCTCCGGCATCAGCAGCCTTTCCGACCTTGCCGGCAAGACCGTGGTAACCCAGGCCGATTCCGCCGCGCTCGACGTACTCGAGGGCGACCAGAAGGAACTGGCCGATACCTTCAAGAGCCTGCAGACCCTGCCCGACTACAACAACGCCTTCATGCAGCTTGAGTCCGGCATGGTAGACGCCGTTGCGTGCGACCTTTCCATCGCCCAGTACCAGATCGCTGCCAAGGCCGACGTCTACGAGCAGCTTGGCACCCTGAGCTCCGAGCACTACGCCGTCGGCTTCAAGAAGGGCGACGACGCCCTGGCCCAGAAGGTTACCGACACGCTGAAGGAAATGTACAACGACGGCACTGTTGCCAAGCTCATCGAGAAGTACGCAAGCTACGGCATGAGCGCCGACAACTGGGTGCTTAAGTAAGAACTAGGTATCGGGCCGCTCGGTGCGGCAGCGCTAAAGCGGCTCGAAAACGGGCGGAGGGCAACCTCCGCCCTTTGTTGCGTTTGCGGATGGGTTTGCCCAGCGGGGCGGGCGCGCTGCAGATGAAGGGCTTGCGCCACGGTGCGGGCCGGGAGCGATTGCAGGAGGAATCTATGGAACTTAGCGTTATGCTCGGCGCCCTGGTAGAGGGCCTGGGCCTTTCCGCGTGGATCTTCGTGGTCACGCTGATAGGCTCGCTGCCGTTGGGCATTGTGGTGGCCCTTGCGCGCATGAGCAGGTTCAAGCCGCTTTCGCTTCTGGCGCAGTTCTACATCTCCATCCTGCGCGGCACGCCGCTGATGCTGCAGCTTATGGCGTTCATGTTCGGCCCGTATTACCTGTTCGGCATGAACATGGGCACCGACTGGAAGTACGCCGCCTGCGCCATCGGCTTCATCCTGAACTACTCGGCCTATTTCGCCGAGATCTACCGTTCGGGTATCCAGTCCATCCCGAAGGGGCAGTACGAAGCTGCCTTGGTTCTGGGTTATTCGCGCTCGCAGACCTTCTTCAAGATTGTGCTCCCGCAGGTTATCAAGCGCATCCTTCCTGCCATGGGCAACGAGATCATCACCCTGGTGAAGGACACATCGTTGGCGTTCGTGCTGGGCATGGCCGAGATGTTCTCGGTGGCGAAGTCCATTTCCGCCAGCGAGGTATCCATGCTGCCGTACGCGCTGGCAGCGCTTATCTACTGGGGCTTCTGCCTGCTTATCGAGTTCATCTTGGGCCGCGTCGAGAAGAAGCTGTCCTACTACCACGACTAGCCCGCGGGCATTTGGAAAAGAGGTACCACCATGGCGAACATGCCGGTTGTAAACCTGTCGCACGCGCGCAAGGCGTTCGGCAGCAATGAGGTCCTGAAAGACATCTCGCTTACGGTTGCGCAGGGCGATGTGCTTTCCATCATCGGCCCTTCGGGCGGCGGCAAGTCAACGCTTCTGCGCTGCATGACGCTGCTGGAAACGCTGGATTCCGGATCGCTTGCCTATGGCGACTTGCAGGTTGCCGAAGATAAGGCGGGCAAGGCCGTCTACGGCGGCAAGGACGTGCTTGCCCAGGCGAAGAAGCGCTACGGGCTGGTGTTCCAGAACTTCAACCTGTTCCCGCACTTCACGGTGCTGCAGAACGTCACCGATGCGCTCATCAGCGTGCAGAAGCGCCCCAAGGAAGAAGCCCTGGCGAAGGGCCGCGAGCTGTTGGCGAAGATGGGCCTGGCCAACAAGGAGGACATGGTTCCCTGCGAGCTTTCCGGTGGCCAGCAGCAGCGCGTTGCCATCGCGCGTGCCCTTGCGCTCGACCCCGATGTGCTCTTCTTCGACGAGCCCACTTCCGCGCTGGACCCTGAGCTTACCCAGGAAGTGCTGCGCGTTATCCGCGAGCTGGCAGAAGAGCATATGACCATGGTCATCGTCACGCACGAGATGGCCTTCGCCCGCGATGTTGCCGACCGCGTTGCCTTCATGGACGGCGGCGTGATTGTGGAGGAAGGCCCGGCGCAGCAGGTTATCAACAACCCGCAGCACAACCGCACCAAGGCGTTCCTCAGCCGCATCACCGACGGCGAATAGAAAATC
>CAVDWN010000176.1:0-3527 GCA_963612535.1 Sphaerochaetaceae bacterium | reverse complement strand
GGGGCCCGGTGCTATAACATCGCCTTAATGGGTATGCTCTAGTGTTCTTAGGGGGATGGGGACGGATGGAGCTTTATCAACTTCGATACTTTCAGCTTGTTGCGCAGCAAGGGAACATCACTAAGGCTTCCGAGCAATTGCATGTTTCCCAACCTGCGCTGAGTCGTTCCATCAAAAGGCTCGAGGACGAATTGGGCATCGAGCTTTTTGACCGCGTTGGGCGAAGGATATCGCTCAACGACAACGGCAGGGTTTTCCTCAAGGCCGTTACCCATGCCCTCGATTCCGTCGATTCGGTCGGTCATGTTTTGGAGCGCTATGTGCGAGAGAAAAGCCAGACGTTGAATCTGCGTGCACCAGTGTTCTTTGGCGATGATCCGGGCATGCTGGCCCGATTCAAGAGGCTGCATCCTGAGATCACCGTCAGGTTTGCTTCGGAAGCGACACCCTATCTGGAGAGCGAGGTTCCAGACCTGACCTTCTTTGCCTCGTTCGCAAAGCACGAGGAGCCGAATTGCCTGGTTTTGGGCGAAGAGGAGATAGTGCTTTCGGTGCCGAAGGGGCATGCTCTTGACGGAATCCACTCGGTGGATCTGGCTGATCTTGCCGAAGAGCGTTTCATCACCGTTTTGCCGAGCGCTATACGCAAAATGATCGACGGCATGTTCGCCGAGGCGGGTTTCGAGCCGAACATAGTGTTCGAGGACCAGCATTGCTTCTTTGTGAATCAACTGGTTTCAGAGGGCGTGGGGCTCGCTCTTGCCCCAGAGATAACCTGGTTTTCCGCGGCGGACAGGGAAAGGGTTTCGACGGTTCGCCTCTCTGATGTTAAAAGGTCCCGCACTTTGTACCTGAAGTGGCAGCAGGATGTCGAAATGTCACCTGCTGCGCAATTGTTCCGGGATTATATCGTCGATTACTATGCGGATTTATGTGCTTCCCTCCGTTGAAGTGCTCCAATACATGCTTATGCACCAATGTAATTAAGAACACATTCATATTGCATTTCATTTATTGAAAAGCGCTCATTATGATGACCTTGAGATTTGGGGATCTCGATAGTAAGGAGGGTCATCATGACAATGAACGAAAAGGGCATTCCTCAGGCGGTGCTGGACAGGATCGACGATGAGTATCTATGCCGCACCCTGAAGGAAGTTCCCTCTTCACCCATGCTTTCGCAGGACATATTGGATTCTATTCCGCGAAAGCAATTTGATTTGACGTACGACACGAAGAGCGATCGCCAGAAAATAGATCTATATCTTCCTCCCGAGGCGGGCGATGGGTCTCTCGTGCCACTCGTGATCTTCATTCACGGTGGCGGTTTCATGGCGGGTGATCGACGCGATATGCAGGTTTCCGTCTATTTTGGATTGCTCAATAGGGGCTATGCATTGGCAAGTGTGGGTTACCGCGTTTCGGGCGAGGCTCAGTTCCCCGATCCGGTCAAGGACTGCAAGGCTGCGGTGCGTTATCTCAAGGCGCATGCCGTTGAGTACGGAATCGACCCTGCCCGTTTTGCCGTAGTGGGCAACTCTGCGGGGGCGTACATGGCCTTGATGGTTGCAACGAGTCCGAATATTGCGATGTTGGAAGACTTTTCAACAGGAGATTCTTCATACGGAACGGATGTGCGGTGCTGCATCGCCACGTATCCGCCAGTCGATTTCTCTTTGATCGATGATCAGAAGGCGCAAGAGGGCGATAGCTCCAAGCCTATGGGCAATCCTAAGGTTCCTGAGTGTCTGTTCATGGGCGCCGCCGTCGACAGCTTGCCGCTCGAATGTGTTAAGGCGGCAAGTCCGATGAGCTATCTGACTCCGCAGGTGCCACCGTTGATGGTGAAAGCTGGCAGCGAGGACGAGCTTGTCCCCCATACGCAGTCGGTCGTTTTCGCTATGGAGGCTAAGAGGATCGCGGGGGACGACCGTATCGATTTCGAGATTGTCCCGGGGGCCAGCCATCACGATCCTGCCTTTAAGAGGCCAGCGTTCCTTGAGGAAGCGGCGGCATTCCTTGACCGTCACATGAAATAAGGCGATTGATTTTGTAGGGGCACCGGCCCGCGAATGGCGTTTGTCTCTGGGGAGGGGCGAATGGCGGGCTGCTGAAAGGGGCGTAAAGTACGCCCAGCAAAAGGAGAGATTCCGATGAGTGAGCAAACAATGCAGGAAAAGGGGTTTTCTGCGTACCTTCCAATCGTACTGTCTGCGATTGTTTTTGCATTCGTTCCCTGTGCCATGCAGGCGAGCTGTATGGGTATTTTCTTCCCAGCGCTTGCGCAGGATTACGGCGTGCAGACGTCTTCCATCACCATTTACTTGTCGATCGGCGGCATTTGCATGGCGGTGTGGAGCATGATCTTCGGCAAGCTGTTGGCAAAGTATGATCTGCGCCTTATCACTTCGCTTTGCGTGGTGTTGGTGGCTTGCTGTTTCCTTTCGTTTTCGTTCGGTGCCTCGATTTATCAGGTCTGGGTCACGGGCGCGTTGATGGTCGTGGGCTCTTTGTCCCTTTTGGCTTTGACCATCCCGACTATGGTTAACCGCTGGTTCAAGGACCGTGCCGGAGCGATCATAGGCTTCGTTGCCGCCTTCACGGGCGTAGGCGGAGTCGTGTTCATCCAGGTTGGCCAAGCTCTTATGGGCGCCTTCGGCTACCGTACCGCATTCCTTGTCTACGCCATTATCGTTCTGGTAGCTTGTCTTCCCTTCACATTGTTCGTGATCCGCTCGCGCCCAGAGGACAAGGGAATGCTCCCCTATGTGTCCAAGAAGTCCATTGATGAGGGTGAAAGCGCTGCCAGTGTTGCAGCTAAGAAGAACTGGAGCGTGAATGTAGCGGCCGCGATGAAGAGCCCTGCGTTCTATCTCGTGTGCATTTGCGGCGGCGTTGCCAACATCGTGGTGATGATTGCGCAGTTCTTCCCGACGTATGTGAATGCGCTTCAGCAGGCGGGAACAGCGGTCATAGTCACTGGTGCGATTCTGGCAAGTATCGTTAGCGCTGGCCAGGCAATTTGCAAGTTCATTGTGGGTGCAGTCAGTGACTTCGGGGCTGTCAAGATGATATTGGCTTCTTGCGCATTCGGTATTGTGGGTATTGCCTTTATCTGGCTGTTCCCAACTTCCGCTGCAATGCCGATTGGCGGCTTTGTGTTCGGCTTCTTCTATGCGTCTGTTTCGGTTATCTTGCCGATTCTCGCCTCGGCGGTATTCGGCTCGGGCGAGAACTACTCCATCGTGTATGGCCGGGCGATGACCATTATCAACATCCTGGCAATTCCCGCTGGCTTCATGTGGCCGGTTATCGCTGAAGTCCTGGGTGGTTGGGGTTCGGCATTTGCGGTTGCCATTGCGTTCATCGCCTTTTTCGCGGTATGCGCTTTCTTCGCCATCAAACTTGGCAAGAAGATCCCTCGAGACGAGGTTTCTGCGTAACGGCGTGACGAGCTTTGCGGTTTGGTCTAAAGGGCTGCTTGTCTACGGGCAAGCAGCCCTTTGCTTTTTGGCCTGCCGTCGGAG
>CAVDWN010000175.1:0-3553 GCA_963612535.1 Sphaerochaetaceae bacterium | reverse complement strand
AAAAAGAGGGAACCTGCGACGGTTCCCTCTCTATATATAGTGTTGGGTGAATTATGGTTCTTCGGCGCGAGCCTAGGGGCGTAATGCTAGTTGCAAACCTTGCCCGGGTTCAGGATGAAGTTCGGGTCGAACACCTGCTTGATGCCCGCCATAAGGCCGATGGCCTTTTCGCCTACGGAATCGTGCAGGTACTCCTTCTTTGCATGGCCGATGCCGTGCTCGCCGGAAACCTGGCCGCGCAGCTCGGTGCACTTCTCGTAGCTTTCCTTCATTACCTTCTTGGACTGCTCCAGGAACACATCCTGGTCTACGCCGTTGGCGCATGCATATATATGGAGGTTGCCGTCGCCCGCATGGCCGAAGGAGCGGATGCCCACGCCGTGCTTTTCGCCGATCTTGTGCACGTGCTCAAGGAACTCTGCCACTTTGTCGACGGGAACGACGACGTCCATCTCGTCGAGGTGCTCGGTGTCGGCCTCGATTACGGTAAGGAAGGCGCTACGGGCAGCCCATACCTGGCGCTTGTCGTCGGGGTGGCTGAGCACCAGGGTGTTGAACGCGCCCATCTCGTCGCCGATTTCCGCCAAGGTCTCGGCGCGCTGGAAGATCTCGTCCTGGTCGTTGCCGTCGAGGGTTACCAGGATGTAGGCGCCAACCTCGTGGCCGTCCACATTGGTGGGGATGATCTTGTTGCCGGTGTAGTTGGCGGAAGAGTCGACGATGTCGCGCTCCATGAACTCGATGGACTGCGGGTCAAGGCCGGCGAGCTTGATCTTCGGCACGGCGGCGATGGCGGTTTCGAGGTCTTCGAAGGGAAGGATGAAGCTGATGTCTTCCTTCGGGTTGGCGATGAGCTTAAGGGTGAGCTCGGTGATAACGCCCAGGGTGCCTTCGGAGCCGATGATGAGGTTCAGCAGGCTGTAGCCGGAGCTGGTCTTGGAAACGGCGCGACCGAGGTCGAGCACTTCACCGGTGGGAAGGACCACCGTCATGGCAAGCACGTAGTCGCGCGTGGTGCCGTACTTCACCGCGCGCATGCCGCCGGCGTTGGTGGAAACGTTGCCGCCCAAAGAACCCGTCTTCTCGCCGGGATCGGGGGGATACATGAGGTCGTGCTCCAGGGCATCGGCGGCAAGGTCGCACAGGCGAACGCCGGGCTGAACGCGCACGAACAGGTTGTTCATGTCGTATTCCAGGATCTGGTTCATATGCATGGTGCAAAGGACAACGCCCCCGTGAAGCGGGGTGCTGCCACCCACCAGGCCGGTGCCTGCGCCGCGCACGGTTACCGGGATCTTGTTCTCGTTGCAGAGCTTCATGATTGCGGCAACCTGCTCGGTGTTGTCGGGGAAGCAGACGGCCTCGGGCATGCTGGTGCCGTAGATGGGCATCTCGTCATGCGAATAGTCTTCGCTTACATCTTCGCCGGCATGGCAGTTGTCTTCACCGACGATAGCCTTCAGCTGATCGATGAGCTGGGGGGTGAGTTCGTTGTACTCGGTCATGTCAACCTTCCAATAGGTTCGCTTGCAGATGCGCCCTTGGGGCGGAACTTGAACAAATTTCATCGTAATCATGGGTTGGCGGGGCGCAGCCCTTGATTGGCGAGCGGGTTTGCGCACACGGTCACTGGCGATTGGCTTCGGCAGACCGAAGGATCGCCGCTTGCCGAAACCGCGCCGGTTGCACAGAAAAGCGGCTTGGCCGACGTTGCCGGCAGCCAAGCCGCTTATAGGATTCGGTGCTCGCGGGCTTCAGCGACTATATATAGTCACGATGCCGCTCTATGCGACGATCTTGCCAGCAGCAGCCTCGTCGATGTCCTTCACCGTGGGAATAGGAGTGGTGTCCTCTTCCTCGAGGCGGTTCTCGTACACCCAATGCTTGGTTTCGCGGGCGATGACGCCGGAAAGAACCAGGACGGCGATGCAGTTAGGCACAGCCATGAGGGCGTTGGAGATGTCGGAGAGGTTCCACACAAGGTCGCCGCCGCCGATGCAGCCCCAGAACACGAAGATCAGGAACACAACCTGGTAGGGACGGATGCCCTTGGTGCCAACGAGGTAGGTGATGGCGCGGTCGCCGTACTGGGACCAACCGAGCATGGTGGAGTAGGTGAAGGTGAGCAGGCCAACGGCAAGAACCAACGGGCCGAAGACGGGGATGGTCTCGAAGCAGGCCGTTGCCAGCGCAGCGCCGCCGGAGAAGATGCCCATCACCGAGTCGTAGGACATGTCGTTGTTGGCCAGAACCGTGTTGTTGTACATGGCGGCCAAATCGGGGCTGGCAAGCAGGGAGGTAACCAGCATCAGGCCGGTGATAAGGCAGATGATGACGGTGTCCCAGAAGGTGCCGGACATGGAGACCAGGGCCTGACGGGCAGGGTTCTTGGATACGGCGGAAGCGGCAACCAGCGGAGCGGAGCCGAGGCCAGACTCGTTGGAGAACAAGCCGCGCTTGAAGCCGTATTGCAGAGCCAGCATGATGCCGGAGCCAACCGCGCCACCGAAAGCAGCCTGGCCGGTGAAGGCGCAGGTGAGGATGGTCATGACGGCTTCACCAAGGTACTGGCCGTTGATGCCGATGATAACCAGGCAGCACACCACGTAGAAGATGGCCATGATGGGAACCAGCTTCTCGCACACGCTGGAAACGTTCTTCAGGCCACCGATGATGACGATTGCCACCAGCGCGGTTACCACGATGCCGATGGCCCAGGTGGGGATGTCGGCGGCGTTGGGGATAAGGCTGGTAGAGGTGAGCGCGCCGGCAAGCGAGTTGGACTGCACGGAAGCGCCGATGCCGAAGGAGGCGATGGCGGTGAACAGCGCGAAGAGCACGGCCAGGATCTTGCCGATGGTCTTGTTCTTGAAGCCGCGCTCGAGGGCGTACATGGCGCCGCCGATCATGCGGCCGTTTTCGTCCTTAACGCGGTACTTCATGGAGATGTAGGTTTCGGAGTACTTGGTGGCGATGCCGAACACGCCGGTGATCCACATCCAGAAGATAGCGCCCGGGCCACCGCAGAGCAGACCGGTTGCCACGCCGACGATGTTGCCGGTGCCGATGGTGGCGGCAAGCGCCGTGGTGAGTGCGCCGAACTGGGAGATGTCGCCTTCGGCGTAGGGGTCGTTGTTGGAAACCGAGAGCTTGATTGCCGTCGGGATCTTGCGCTGGATGAAGCGCGTGCGGATGGTCATGAAGAGGTGGGTACCCAGCAAAAGCCAGATAAGAGCCCAGCCCCACACGAAGCTGTCGACTGCGTCGACGCCCGCAGAGAAGGATTCGATGAATGCTTCCATGGCTGCGTCCTTTCTTGTCGTGACGCGATCGGAAGCAATGGGGCAGCGCTGCGCGAGGCGAGCCTGCGAAGCTGCGGCTTCGATGCCTGGGGCAAATAGGCAGCGAAACCGAAGTTTCGTTGAATGGGAACATCCCGCGTATCACTGCTGGGTAAGAGCTACGCCTCGTTTCGCGTCGGGGGAAACGATTTGTGTATTATGCCCATCTGTTCGTTACCTTTTGGTTACATCCGGGCAAACAAACGCGAAAC
>CAVDWN010000174.1:0-3555 GCA_963612535.1 Sphaerochaetaceae bacterium | reverse complement strand
CAGGTTAATGAACCGACAGGAGAAACCATGTCCCCCACTGCCCCCAAGAACACCAACGTTTGGTCCACCAAGCAGCTCGTTACCATGGCGCTGATGTGCGCTATCGGCGTCCTTCTTTCCTTCGTGGAGTTCCCCCTGCTCCCCGGCGTTACCTGGCTCAAGTTCGACGCCTCCAACATGCCTGCCATGGTTTCCGGCTTCGCATTCGGCCCTGGCGCCGGCGTGGCCGTTGGCATCGTAACCGCCATCATCCACGGCCTGCTCATGGCCGACTTCACGGGCGCGCTCATGAACGTGCTTACCGTTACCTGCTTCGTGCTTCCCGCTGCCTTCGTGTACAAGAAGAAGCGCACCTACCCCGCTGCGATCGGCGGCCTGGTGCTCAGCATCATCGCTGCAACCATCGGCGCCATCGTGGGCAACCTCATCGTTACCCCCATGTGGCTGGGCGTTCCGCTTGAAGCGGTTGTGGCCATGATCATCCCGATCCTCATCCCCTTCAACCTGCTGAAGGGCGGCTTGAACGCAGTTCTTACGCTCATCATCTACAAGGCCATCTCGAACCTCATCACCCCTAAGAAGGAACAGACGAAGGGCCGCTAAGCCGTGATCTCGTTTTCCGACGTTTCCTTCACGTACACGGGCGATTCCTTCGTCCTATCCGATCTTGACCTGAGCATTCCCGAAGGCCAGTTCGTCTGCGTCCTGGGAGCCAACGGCTCGGGGAAATCCACGTTCTCGAAGCTGATCAACGCGCTGCTCGTGCCCGACAAGGGCGAAGTTGCCGTAAACGGTATGGTCACTTCCGATGCCGACAACATCTACCCCATCCGCAGCACCGCCGGGGCCGTATTCCAGAACCCCGACGATCAGATCGTGGCAAGCCTCATCGAAAACGACGTGGCTTTCGGCCCCGAGAACCTGGGGATAGAGAACCCCGAGCTGCGCGAGCGTGTTGAAGCAGCGCTTCGTCAGGTTGGGCTAGGCGGCAGCGGCAAGCGCGAGACCACTGCCCTTTCCGGAGGCCAGAAGCAGCGCGTGGCCATTGCCGGCGTGCTTGCCATGCATCCGAAGATCCTCATCTTCGACGAGGCTTCCGCCATGCTGGACCCACGTGGCCGCCGCGGCCTTATGCGCGTGTGCAAAGACCTGCACGCCCAAGGCATGACGGTAGTGATGATCACCCACTTCATGGAGGAAGCGGCCGAGGCCGACCGCGTTATCGTGCTCAACGAAGGCCGCTGCATGCTCGATGGCACCCCGGAAGAAGTGCTCACGCAGGACGCGAAGCTGCGCAGCCTTAACCTTGATGTGCCGTTTTCCACCCAGATGTCGCGCCTTCTGCAAGACCGCGGCATCGCCGTTGGCACCCATACCGATATGAATTCGCTGGAGGAGGAACTGTGTCGATTGCATTCGAGCAGGTAAGCTTCAGCTACAACCCACTGAGCAAGCGCCAGAAAAAGGCCGGCGAACAGCAGCGCTACGCCCTGCGCAACGTGACCTTCACCCTGAACGAAGGCGAGTTCCTGGCAATCGCCGGCCATACCGGGTCGGGGAAATCCACCCTGGTGCAGCACCTGAACGGCCTGGCAAACCCCACCGAGGGGCGCGTGATGTGGAACGGGCAGGACCTTTCAGGCAAGGGCGTGGGCGCCAAGGCTCGCGCCGACATCGGCGTGGTGTTCCAGTACCCCGAGCATCAGCTGTTCGCGGCCAGCGTCTACGAAGATGTCGCCTTCGGCCCACGCAACATGGGTCTTTCCGAAGAAGAGGTTGATGCGCGCGTGCGCGAGGCCCTGGCCGATGTGCACCTGGGCTTCGACGAGATAGGCGCGCGTTCGCCCTTCGAGCTTTCCGGCGGGCAGCAGCGCCGCGTGGCATTCGCCGGCGTTCTTGCCATGCGCCCCACCACCCTGGTGTTGGACGAGCCGGTTGCCGGCCTGGACCCGGCGAGCCGCGCCGATTTCCTGGCGCTTATCAAGCGCCTGCACGAACAGCGCAACCTTACCGTGGTGATGGTTTCCCACAACATGAACGACATCGCCGCCTTGGCCGACCGCATGATCGTTATGCATGAGGGCGAAATCGCCTTCCTGGGCACGCCGGAGGAAATCTTCACCCAGCATGCCGCCGAGCTTCGCGAAATAGGCCTGGGCATCCCCCATGCGCAGCGCCTTTCCAACGAACTGCGCCAGGCTGGCATGCCCCTTCCCGTGAAGCTGTACCAACCGGATACCTTGGCAGACGAGATTGCCCGCATCCTCAAGGGCGAAGAGGCGCGCTAACCATGAGCATCGATGCGGTGTTCGGCCGCTACATAGCCAAAGACTCCCCCGTGCACAAGATGGATCCGCGGGCAAAGCTTCTGCTCTCCATCCTGTTCATGGTGATGGTGTTCGCTGCGGGCTCGTACGTCTCGCTCGGCGTTGCCGCGCTGTTCACAGCCGGCATGTTCGCGTTTTCCCATATCTCGCTGCGCCAAGCGTTCGTTTCCATTGCGCCCCTGGCCATCCTGGTGGTGTTCACTGCCCTGCTGAACATCTTCTTCGTCCAAGGCGGGGAAGTTTACTTCCAGTTGGGAATCATCTGCATCAGCCAGCAAGGCCTGCAGCAGGCGGTGTTCATCGCCATCCGCCTTACCATCCTTCTGCTGGGCGTGAGCCTGCTTACCCTTGCCACCACCACGCTCGACCTTACCGATGGCTTCGAGCGCCTGCTTGAGCCGTTTCGCCGGTTCGGCCTGCCCGCGCACGAGCTTTCCATGATGATGGGCATTGCCCTGCGCTTCCTGCCGCAGTTCGCCATAGAGCTGCGCACCATCTACCGCGCCCAGATAAGCCGCGGAGCAAACTTCAGCACCAGCGCAAAAGGGTCGCTCGCGCTGATGACTTCCCTTATCGTGCCGCTGTTCACCAGCGCGTTCCGCCATGCGGAAACGCTCTCGCTTGCCATGGACGCCCGCTGCTACCACGGCGGCGAAAACCGCACCCGCCTGCGCGAGCTTTCCTTCAGCAAGCGCGACCTTGCGGGCCTGGCATACCTGCTGGCAGGAACCGCAGCCGTGTTAGCAACCGATTTTGCACTGAAGATGCTGCTGCCAGTGTAGGAACGGTCAACCCCAAGCCCTGAGCAAAGACCTTTGAACAGCAGAGCCGCAAGCGCTCCTGAGCACAGAGCCAACAGCATGCGATAAGAAGCAACCGCCCTGGAGATGGGCGCGCAACGACGGAATTAACCTCCCTCAACGAAAGGAAGCCCTGGAATGGACGAGATCCTGGAATACCTCACCTCGGTACCGGCATGGTACCTGGCAACTTGCGAAGGCGACCAACCCCATGTGCGCCCCTTCAGCTTCGCCATGCGCGAAGGCAGCACCCTGTGGTTCTGCACCGCAACGAACAAGGATGTGTACCACCAGCTGCAGGCGAACCCCAAGTTCGAGCTTTCCGCCTGGAAGCCCGGCCGCGGCTGGGTGATCCTTACCGGCGAAGCCGACCTGAACGACACCGCCGGCGAAGAGGTGCGCAAGGCAGGCTACGAGCACATGACCGC
>CAVDWN010000173.1:0-3566 GCA_963612535.1 Sphaerochaetaceae bacterium | reverse complement strand
CGGCCCAAGCTTATGTCCCAGCTGTCCGGCACATACCAGCCATACCCATCCAGATTGCTTACGGAAACCAAGCCGTCGGAAACAGTAAGCCCCTGCGAATACAGCTGGAAATGGCAAATGAGCCCCACCGCGAAGCATGCAACAAGAAGTTTTGTGTTCGCCTTGAACCAATCGCCAACCGCAGATGCGGCTACGCTTAACCTATCCATCATGTTCAATACTGCCCTTTTGTTCCCCAACCATGGGCGCCAACCATAACGGCTGCACCCTGCAACAAATACGATTTAGACAGTACTATTCCACGCTATCCAGCAGCCATATTGCCTAGAAAAGACTGGAAAGAAAACAAGCGCAACCAGTAGCACGCCCACACCGCTACAGCGCCCTGTATGCTTCACAGACTTCCTCGACGCTACCTTGCATGCGCATATGGCCCTTCTCTATCCAAACGGCTTTCTTGCACACGCGCTCGACCTGCTCGATGCTGTGGGAAACGAAAAGGAGCGTTGTACCGTGGTTTTCAACCAAGTCGTTGATGCGGGCCTCGCACTTTTCCTGGAACTTGAAGTCGCCAACGGAAAGCGCCTCGTCCACAACCAGGATATCGGGCGTGGTTGCCGTGGCAATTGCGAAGGCAATACGGGCAACCATGCCTGAAGAATAGTTCTTCAAAGGCATGTCGATGAAATCGCCCACCTCGGCAAAATCGACGATGGAATTGAACTGCTCGTCAATAAAATGCTTGCTGTAACCAAGAAGGGCACCGTTAAGATACACGTTTTCGCGCGCCGTGAGCTCATGGTCAAACCCGGCGCCCAGCTCGATAAGCGGTGCAATGGTGCCATTGATAGTGCAACTACCCTCGGTGGGCTCAAGCACGCCAGCGATGATCTTCAGCAGCGTAGACTTGCCGGAGCCGTTGGTGCCAACGATTCCGTACACATCGCCACGGTTGATGGTTATATCGATATCTTCAAGCGCCTTGAATTCCTTGAAGAACAGCTGGCGGCGCGCAAGAGCAATAAGGTACTCCTTAAGGCTGTTCAGCTGCTGATTCGCAATGTTGAACACCATGCTTACGTGATCGACGCGAATCATAACGTCGTTATCAATCTGAGCAGTATCGGACATGCCACTACCTTCCTAGACGTAAAGAATAAACTTCTTTTCCGTCTTACGGAAAACGAAGAAGCCAACAAGGAAGGTAACCACTGCCATGCCGAAGCAAATCAAGTTCGCTTCCAGGCTGGGCGTGGTTTGCCACATCATTATGTCGCGGAAATACGTTATGTACTGATACATGGGGTTCCACGTCATAAGACCCTGCATGGTATCGGGCAGAAGTTCCAGCGGGTAGAAGATAGGCGTTGCGTACATCCATGCGGTGGTAACAACGCCCCACAGATGGATAACATCGCGGAAGAACACCGCCAAGGAAGAAAGCAGCAAGCCCAAGCCTGTGCAGAACAGCAGAACGAACAGCAGCAGCAACGGCAAGAACAGCACGCGCCACGTGGGCAGCACCTGGAAGAAAACCATTACCGCCAAAACCGCAATCAATGAAATAGCAAAGGTGACCAACCCAAACAGAACCTTTTCAAGCGGGAAGACCATCTTCTCTACGCGAACCTTCTTCAGCAGCGGCGAAGCATCGATAACCGAGGTCATTGCGCTGGTGGTGGCATCCGTCATAAGAGAAAAGAGAACCTGGCCCAAAATGAGGTACAGGGGGTAGTTCTCTATCTGGAAGCGGAACATGAAAGAGAACACTGCCGAAAGAACAATCATCATCAGCAGCGGGTTCAGAACGCTCCACAGCACACCCAAGATGCTGCGGCGATATTTAAGCTTAAAGTCCTTCGAAACAAGGGACTTCAAAACGAAGAGCGAATGACGCGCTCCGGTAACCATATCTTGCTCGTTGGCCATTGGTCTCCTTAGTAAAAGCCATACCAAACGATAATAACGTAGGGGAGCCGCTTTGAAGCGACTCCTCATCGACCATCCATCATGAAAACGCGCACAGGCTATTTCCCAATAAGATCCTTGATCTTTCTAGGGGCTGCAGTAACCGAACGCCCAAGTCTATAAGAAGTCGAACCCTTTACTGCAGCAAGCTCAGCTTCGGCTGCTTCCAGCTTTCCCCTCAGGTCTTCAATTTGGGGTTTCAGCTCGTTAACAGTGCTCCAATAACGCGCCTCTTTTTCGCGGCAAGAAGAATCAAGCTTGCTCACCTCGCTAAGGGCAGTCTGGTAGGAAATGCAAAGATCCATTGAAGCCTCAAAGGTCAAACCGCCAGATATTAAGGCCCTTGCCGCTATCTGCTCATACGGCTGCGAGAAAGAATCAACGAGATCGACCTTTAACCATGGCTGAACATCCTTTTCCATAAAGGAAAGAATCCCCTTCTTCGATTCGCCAGACAGAGTAGAGTAATTCCAGTATGCAAAGTGGAACAGCCATTCAATATAGCTACGAGAAAATCTTTCGAAGATGCCCGAATCTCGCAATGCTGCCCCAATGGCCAGTGCCGCCTTTGCGCCATTTTCCCAAGATATTGAACGGGTGCTTTGCAGCGAATCAGAGTTGTTTGTTCGATGAAATACATACTCCCCGCTTAAAACCGATATCTTTTCCGCAAGGCACATCGCAAGAAAAACGAATAGGGCATCGTTAGTTGTTCTTAGGTCTTGATATTCAAGGGAATGCTCTTGCACGAACGAGGAACGAAACAACTTATCCCACGGCCAACCAACGCAGCATTGGAAGATGGAATCGTCGAGCTGTCCTTTGCTATAACAAACGTCAAGATCGGGCACAACAACCGAATAATCGATGCCCCACACCTCGCCGCTAGCATTGTCGTAATACTTCGAGCGGCACAGCGCAACGTCGGAAGAATCAGCATCCAACCGTCCAACCATATCCTCAAGCATGGTTTCCGCAATGAAATCGTCTGCGTCCAAGAAGTAGAGATACTCGCCTTTAGCGTGCTTCATCCCGTTGTTTCGGGCTACGCCGGCGAAGCTGTTTTGCTGCTCGATCAGGCTAACGCGAGCGTCTTTCTCAACAAAGCCGTTAACAACCTCTTTAGTCTTATCGGTTGATCCGTCGTCAACAACGATCACCTCAATGTCCGAAAGAGTCTGGGACAAAACACTTTCAAGGCACGTTCCAATAAAAGCCGAAGCATTATACGCGGGGATGACCACAGAAACCCTTGGCATATTTCCAGACCTATCTCTTGGAGATCTTGCGAGCGATCATCTTTGCGGTTTCAGCAAGCCCGTCGTATCTCATGTGATACCTAAGCAGACCCATGGGCCCAACTTCACGAGCCGCATCAAGGGCATTTTGCCTTTCTATTAGCTCGCAATACTGCTTAGGGCCCTCAACCAAGGCCAAAGCCTGTTCCCATTCGCCAGGCCAATACAAAGCCTTATCCAACTCGTTGTTCTTCATAGCTTCCCGGTACTCGCAAGAATACCTCTCGGCAAAAGGCATCCGGTACTGAGGGGCAAGCAACGAAAAGGCGAAGTTGTAATTATGGAGCTTCTTGTAATGGA
>CAVDWN010000172.1:0-3599 GCA_963612535.1 Sphaerochaetaceae bacterium | reverse complement strand
GGGGAGGCCGACCTTGTGGACGAATCCCGCTTCGAGGACCTGCTGGAGCAGGAGATCGCCGAAGAAGAGGCATTGCTCGAAGAGGGCGCCGCAGGGCAGGATCCGGCTTCGACCCTGCGTGGCTTCGGCGAGTTCAAGCCGCGCTGCAGCAATCCCATCCGCATCGTGTGCGACACGCACCTGCGCACGCCCCTTGGGTCCCAACTGGTTAAGACGGCGGCCGCCGTTCCCACCTATATCGCAACCTGCGAGCGCGACCTGGCGAAGCACTTGCCCTACCGCGAACAGGAATGCGACATCATCGTGGTTCCCGAAGCGGATGGCCACGTGGACATCGAGGTGCTGATGGAAAAGCTGGGTGCGATGGGCATCGACAGCGTGATTGTGGAGGGCGGCGCAGAGCTGAACTGGTCTGTTCTTGCCTACGATGTGGTTTCGCGCGTTCAGGCCTACATCGCCCCGAAGGTCTTCGGCGGCGCAGCGGCCCCCAGCCCGGTGGCGGGCTTTGGGGTGGAGGCCCCGAAGTACGCCATCGAGCTTACCGAGCCGAAGGTGACTCAGCTGGGATGCGACCTGCTGCTTGAATGCGAGGTGAGGTAGATGTTCACCGGCATTGTAGAGGAAGTGGGCCGCGTTGCCTCTATCCGCAAGGGCGCGCATTCCTGCGTGCTTACGGTGAATGCCTCGAAGGTGCTCGAGGATGTGCACCTGGGCGACAGCATCGCCACCAACGGGGTGTGCCTTACCGTCACGGAATTCACGCGCAGCTCGTTTTCGGCAGATGTGATGCACGAGACGCTGAACCGCTCTTCGCTCGGGCAGCTTCGTCCGGGCAGCCCCGTGAACCTGGAGCGCGCCATGCTCGCCGGCGGGCGCTTCGGCGGGCATATCGTTTCCGGGCACATCGACGGCACGGGCACGATCCGCTCCATCGACGAGGACGACAACGCCGTGTGGTACCGCATCGGCACCGATCCGGCCATCCTTCGCTACATCGTGGAGAAGGGCTCCATCGCCATCGACGGCATCAGCCTTACGGTTGCCAAGCTGGACGCGGAAAGCTTCAGCGTTTCCATCATCCCGCACACGCGCGCGCAGACCAATTTGGCCGGCAAGGGCGTGGGCAGCGTGGTGAACCTGGAGAACGACTGCGTGGGCAAGTACGTGGAGCGTCTTCTGGCCCGCTCGCCCGAACTTGCCGTTGCGGCAAACGATGGCGCGAACCCGGCAAGCCCATATGTGCGAAACGCTGCGGCGAAGAGCTCGCCTTCCGGCGGCATCACCAAGGAATTCCTGCTGAGCAACGGCTTTTAGCACGCAACCATTTTGTTTGAAGGAAACACGGGCCTGCGCAGTTGCAGGCCATACGAGAGGAAAGCAATGTTCGAATTCAACACCATCGAAGAGGCGCTGGAGGACCTTCGCCAGGGCAAGGTTATCCTGTGCACCGACGACCCCGATCGCGAGAACGAGGGCGACTTCATCTGCGCCGCCGAGTTCGCCACCACCGAGAACGTGAACTTCATGGCCAAGTACGCCAAGGGCCTTATCTGCATGCCCATGAGCATCGAGCTGTGCCGCAAGCTCATGTTCCCCCAGATGGTAACCACCAACACCGACAACCATGAAACCGCCTTCACGGTTTCGGTCGACCATGTGGACACCACCACCGGCATTTCCGCCGAAGAGCGCGGCCTTACCGCCCGCAAGTGCGTGGCCGACGATGCCCGCCCCGAGGATTTCCGCCGTCCGGGCCATATGTTCCCGCTGATGGCGAAGCCCAACGGCGTGCTGGAGCGCAACGGCCACACCGAGGCCACGGTAGACCTTATGCGCTTGGCCGGCCTGAAGGAGTGCGGCCTGTGCTGCGAGATCATGCGCGACGACGGCACCATGATGCGCACGCCCGAGCTTATCGAGCTTGCCCAGGAGTGGAACCTGAAGTTCATCTCCATCAAGCAGCTTCAGGAGTACCGCAAGATGCACGACAAGCTGGTGGAATGCGTGGCCAACACCAAGATGCCCACCAAGTACGGCGACTTCCGCGCCTGCGCCTACATCAACAAGCTCAACGGCGAGCACCATGTTGCCCTGGTGAAGGGCGATATCGGCAACGGCGAGGACCTGCTGGTGCGCGTGCATTCCGAGTGCCTGACCGGCGATGCCTTCGGCTCGCTGCGCTGCGACTGCGGCGAGCAGTTCGCCTCGGCGATGCAGGCGGTAGAGGCTGAGGGCCGCGGCGTGGTGCTGTACATGCGCCAAGAGGGCCGCGGCATCGGCCTGGTGAACAAGCTGCGCGCCTACGAGCTGCAGGACCAGGGGATGGACACGCTCGAGGCCAACCTTGCCCTGGGCTTCAAGGGCGATGAGCGCGAGTACTTCATCGGTGCCCAGATCTTGCGCGACTTGGGCGTTAAGACCATGCGCCTGCTTACCAACAATCCCGACAAGGTCTATCAGCTCTCCGAGTTCGGGCTGGAGATCGTCGACCGCGTGCCCATCCAGATGCCCGCCACCGACCACGACCGCTTCTACCTGAAGACCAAGGCCGAGAAGATGGGCCACATCCTGGAATCGGTGGAATAATGGGCGCTCCCGCAAGGGCTGCCCTGAAAACAAGGAACAACCCGGCTCAACGTGCCGGCAAACGAAAGGAAACCCAAATGAACACTCTTGAAGGAAAGCTTGTATCCGAGGGAATCAAGGTAGGCATCGTTGCTGCCCGTTTCAACGAGTTCATCACCTCGAAGCTCATCGGCGGTGCCATGGACGGCCTGCTGCGTCACGACGTGAAGGACGAAGATGTTGACGTGGCCTGGGTTCCCGGCGCATTCGAGATCCCGCTGGTTGCCCAGAAGATGGCCGAATCGGGCAAGTACGATGCCGTTATCTGCCTGGGTGCAGTGATCCGCGGCGCAACCTCCCACTACGACCTGGTGTGCAACGAGGCTGCCAAGGGCGTTGCCCAGGTGGGCTTGAAGACGGGCGTGCCGGTGCTCTTCGGTGTGGTGACCACCGACACCATCGAGCAGGCCATCGAGCGTGCGGGCACGAAGGCCGGCAACAAGGGCTTCGACTGCGCAACCAGCGCCATCGAGATGGTGAACCTCATCAAGACCATCGAAGGCTAGGCTCCTTCAGCAAGTTGCATTGAACCGTTGGGCTCCGCGTTGCGGGGCCCAACGTGCTTTCGGGGCGGTTCCGTGTTGCGTTTTGGACACCCTGGATGGCCTTCCCGGTTCGGGCGGGCGGGGCGCCTACTTTGCCTTCGAGCGCTTAAGGATGCTCACGGTTTCTATGTGGAAAGTTTGGGGGAAAAGATCTACCGGAGTGGCGCGTTCCAGCTCGTAGCCCACCTGCGCGAAACGGGCGATGTCGCGTGCCCAGGTGGCGGGGTCGCAGCTTACGTAGGCCACGCGCTTCGCCCGCGAGGCGGCAATGCTCTCGGGCACTCCCTTGCCAAGGCCGGCGCGGGGCGGGTCTACCACCAGCGCATCCAGTTCGCCCAAGGTGGGAAGCTCGCGGGCGCTGTCGCCGCCGATGACCTCGATCTCGCCATCGATGCCCTCCATATTGCGGCGCAGGTCGCGCACGGAAGA
>CAVDWN010000171.1:0-3613 GCA_963612535.1 Sphaerochaetaceae bacterium | reverse complement strand
ACCGCCATCCTGCAGATATTCGTTGCCGGCGTGCTGTGGGGCTTGGTGGGCCCCCTGGTGAAGCTGATGGAGCTGAACGGTTCCACCGCCGCTGCCACCAGCTTCATCCGCATGGGGTTCGCCCTTCTTATCATGGCCGCCATCACCGTTGCGAAATACGGCGTGCGCTCGTTCAGGGTGGACGGGAAGACGCTGATAGCCTGCGCGGTGCTCGGCGCAGTGTCCAATGGACTGTACAACATCGTATACACCATGGCCATCGCCAACGCGGGCATCGCGGTGAGCGCCGTGCTGCTGAATACTGCGCCCATCTTCACCACCATCGCTTCGGTAGTCCTTTTCCGCGAAGGCGTGAGCCTGTTGAAGGTACTGGCGCTTGCCGTGAACATCGTGGGCGCATCGCTTGCCGCCACCGGCGGGCAGTTCGACTTGGCAAGCGTTTCGCTTCTGGGAATAGCCTGCGGCATCGCCTCGGGCTTCACCTACGGCATCGCGGCGGTAATCAGCCGAATGGCGGGCGGCGGCACGAACTCGTATGTCATCAGCACGTACAGCTTCCTGTTCGCGTTCATCACCATCGGGGCGCTGTTCTGCCCCTGGCAAGATGCCCAGGCGTTCAACCTGCCTGTCCTGGGATACGGGTTCCTGCTGGCGCTGGTGCCCACCTCGCTGGCGTACCTGCTGTACTACAAGGGCGTGCTGAAGATGGCCGAGACCAGCAAGGTTCCCGTTATCGCATCGGTGGAAATGATGGCAACCGCCGCCGTAAGCGTTGCGTTCTTCGGCGAAGTGCTAAGCCCTGCCGCGCTGCTGGGGATTGTGCTGGTAATCGCCTCTATCGCCTTGATGAGCGCGAAACCCCGCGCGGCGAAGCACCGCGCATAAAAACGCACCGGCGCCTTGCCCAACCAGGCACGTCAAGCCCTGCAGTTCTCCAACGCCCTACCCAAACAGGCGCTCCGAACCCCCTTCTTCCGTTCCCAAGCAAAACCAGATAAGGCCGGCAGCAGAACAGCCAACCGATAGTGCTGCCGTTAGACTCCTTGCTTTGCGAAGGCGCGTTTGCGCACGTAGAAGAACAGCGCGATCATCGTGGTGCCGGTAACCACCCAGGTAACCGGGTAGATGAGCATCAGATTGTCGAACGAAGCGATAAGCGGATACAGCGTGAACACGTAGACGATGCGCAGCAGGCACGACCCGATGATCACCACCACCGTGGGCAGCACCGACCAACCCATGCCGCGCATTCCGCTGGCCGTTACCTCGTACGAGCAGGGCATGAACTCCAGCAGCTCCACGTGCCAAAGCCTGCTGTAGCCGTAGGTAAGGGCACCGGCCTCGGTGGTGAATATGGCCAGGCCCCAATCGCCGCCCAGGGTGAACAGCAAGCTCAGGCTCAGCGTGGAAATGAAGGCGGCGGCCATGCAGAAGCGCATCACCTTGTCGCAGCGCTCAAAGTTGCGTGCGGCGTAGTTCTGCCCGATGAAGGTAACCGCGGCCTGGCTGAAGGCATTCACAAAGAAGTACGTGTAGAACTCGAAGTTCATCGCGGCGGAAGAGCCGGCGGTGGCATCCGCGCCGAACACGTTGATCTCGCCCTGGATGATGATGTTGGAAAGGGCGAACACCGCGCCCTGCAATGCCGCGGGAAAGCCGATATGCACCATGGTCTTCAGGTCGGCACCGACGATTCGCGCACCACGCAGAACCAGGCGGTAGTCCTCTTCTTCAGTAAGCAGGAACACCACGATAATGGCAGCGCACACGGCATCGGCCACCACCGTTCCAACGGCAATGCCGAACACGCCCATATCCAACACGGCAACCGCCGCATAGTCGAACACGATGTTGAGGATGGCAGCCGCCGCCAAGGCATACAGTGGACGGCGCGTGTCGCCCTTTGCACGCAGAACGGCAGAGCCGAAGTTGTATATCACCAGGAACACGATTCCCACGAAGTACACGTGCAGGTACTGGGCGCCATCCTGCCAGGCCTCTTCGGGCATATGCACACTGGTGAGGATCAAGTCGGTAGAGGCAACGCCGGCAACCGCCAGCACTATGGAGCAGACCACCGCAGCAATGGCCGTAGTCTGCACCGCGCCACGGATCTTGGCGATGTCGTCGTGGCCGATGTGGACGGCGATCACCACGTTCACGCCCACGGAAAGACCCACGAACAACGCCACGAACAGGCTGATGATGGGCGCCACGCCGCCAACCGCCGCAAGCGCGTTGCTGCCCAGCCATTGACCAGCGAACATGGCATCGGTTGAATTGAGCAGCTGTTGCAGGATGCTGGTGATGGCAAGCGGGATTGAGAACAGGATGATCTTGCCGGCCAAAGGCCCATGCAGCATATCGATGCTGTTCGATTTCTTAGCACTTGCCGCAGTCAACAGAACGCCCCTTACCCCGCAACCTGACGCAAGCATACTACTCTCGCGGCGCCATATAAGCAACACAGCGTCACGTATTCAACACGTGAGGCCTGCCAGGTGTCAGACGCCCATCACCGAGCCGGTAAGAAGCTTTGTGTAGCTAGATTTCGGGTGGCGAATTACCTGGTCAACGCTGCCTTCTTCTTCCACAGCGCCATCACGCAACACTGCAACGCGGCTGCACAGCTGTGCCACAAGGGCGATGTCATGGCAGATGAAGAGCACCGCCATGTTGCGCTCCTTGGCCAGGGAGCGGATAAGCTGGGCAACTTGCTTTTGCGTGGTGGCATCGAGGGCACTGGTGGCCTCATCGCACACCAACAGCTCCGGGCCAACCGAAAGCGCGCGCACCAGGGCGGCGCGCTGCAGCTGACCGCCGCTTACCTGACCGGGATAACGTTGGGCGATGGAAGGATCGAGCCCGCAGCGCTCCATGAGCTGGGCAACCTGGGCGCGCGCCTGGGCCTTGCCTATCCCGGCGTTGATCAGGCCCTCCGCCATGCTAGGACCTAAGCGTCTTCGCGGATTGAACGAATCGGCGGGGTTCTGGAACACCGCCTGCATGCTTTGGTACACACCCCGCAGGTGCCTGCCCTTCAGGCGGGTGATGTCTTCCCCGCGGAATAAAACCGAACCCGAAGTAGGCGCCGTAAGGCGCAAGGTGATGTTGGCCAGCGTGCTCTTGCCGCTACCCGACTCCCCTACCAGGCCAACACATTCACCCGGTGCCACTCCAAGCGACACACCACGTAGGGCCTCCTTTTCGCCGCCAGAAGCACCGTCGAAGCGCTTCGATACGTTGCGCAGCTCCAGCACATACGGGTTCTTTGACGAAGCGCTCATTTGGGCCCGCCCCCTTCAAACGAAGGTACCGCAGCAAGGAGCTCGCGCGTGTAGGGGTGCGAAGACGCGCCGAAGACCGCATCGGTTGCGCCCGCCTCCACCACTTCGCCTTCCTTCAGGATGGCAACCTTTCCCGCCAGGCGTTTGATAACCGCCATGTTGTGGGAAACCACCACCAAAGACGCTCCTTGCTCGCGGCAAAGGCGGGCCAGCTCTTCCACCACCATCTTCTGCGACACCGCATCGAGTGCGCTGGTGGGCTCATCGGCAAGGATGATGCTCGGCTGCAGCATCAGCGCGAAGACGATGCCCGCGCGCTGCCCCAT
>CAVDWN010000170.1:0-3642 GCA_963612535.1 Sphaerochaetaceae bacterium | reverse complement strand
ATGCGCTGCTGGAGCAGATGCCCAGCGTGCTCATCTCCGATTCCGCCGAGCTCGTCGGCGCTGTGGAGTTCGCTTCCATCCACTAAGCGCATCGCACTAGTCCATCGTTCCACCCGTCCGCGCCGCGGGCCGGGGCACCAGCCCTTCGGGGATTCCCGTTCCGCTGTTTGATGGGCCCGCTTCGGCGGGCCCATCTGCATGCGCTGCACTGCTTCATGCTTTAGAAGAAGATTCGCTTCGCGAATCGAACAGGGTCAGCCTTCAGAGAACCCCTCAGGGCGATGCCCCAACCCACGTCGCTGCGTTTCCGACGCCGCAGAAACGGCAACGATGCGGCGCGATGGATGGACGGAGGATGGCTAGTCTATCCTCTTTCGCCTTGCCTGCTTAAGCCAGTTCTTCTTGAAGGGGCCGATGCCGCCGAAGAACTTGTTGTACGTTCCGCCGTCCTCCTTCGCGGCGTACTTGACGGCTGCGAGCTCGATGGTGCACAGGTAGTCTGCCGCCTGCTCGAGGCGGTAGTCGGCCATCGTGGTCTTGCGCGGGTCCACGACGCCCTTGGAGAGTACGAACCCGATCGACTGGTCCAAGGCTCTTTTCACAATGTCCTGCCCGTTGTCGTAGTAGACCTTCACCTCGGAGAAGCCCTGGAAATATTCCAGGCGGTCGAAGAGCAGGTTGGAGACATCGCGCTTCATCCTTGCGGAGAGCTTGGCCGGGTCCTCGAACTCGCTGCGGCGGTAGGCGAACGTGGTGTAGGCGATCGGCAGGCGGCGGACCAGCGCCGAGAAGTGAACGAGCATCCTCTTCCGCTGAGAGATAGGGAGGTTCTCGTAATCCTTGTGCCCGTTCATCAGGGGCTCGGAATGGAAGGGCGCATCGGGCAGGCCCTCAACGGCAAGTCGTCTCTCGTACTTCGAGACCTCTTCCATTATGTCGTCGGCCTGATTGTGGAACACGAGCGTTAGCAGGTAGTAGCGGGCCTTGCCGCCGCGGTCGCCGCTCTCGTCCACGAATATGCTGAGCTCCTTGGCCAACCGTTCCCCCCCTGGAAGCAATATAAAAAACGCCGGGGGACTTCCCCCGGCACTTGGAGGTAGCTGAAGCAGCCACCAATAACTATTTACCATATCGGAACTGTGGCTTCAAGGTGAGCGTTTCGCCGCCCAGGATTGGCGGAAACCTAAACATTTGGCTGCACGAAGGATGCCGAACGGGCCAGTGTCTCGTGATAAACCGATTTTGCGCGATACCGGGGCAACGGTTTATGCCGCTTAAAACAAGGAGTGTTGCATCGGGTCTTGAGCAAGCTTGCCCGGCTCTGCTCCGATTTCAGCCGGTCTTTTGCGCAAAAAGAGGGAGTTGCAAACTGCTATGCTAGGGATGTTCGCCAATCGGGCAGAGGAAAGGAGATCGATGAAGGAAAACGATGTTGTCTGGCATTTTCGTATCCTTGAGGATGATTCCGGACGGATTGTTGATATCGAGCGTAGCCTTTCTTGGAACCGCGAGAGTCGTATACCCATCAAGCAGTGGCGCATGTTTCGAGGGAAAGACATGCGCATTCAGGCTAATTTAAAGGCTTGGCTTGATGAAAATAATCTGAGCACACGCATTGCAGAAGCCACGCTCGGTGATGAGGTATTCGACACTTACCTGACCAACGCCATAAGGCAACGCATCAAAGGTTGGTCGGCTGGGTACGTAAAAGACAGCTTCCAGCTCGTAGAGGATTCATTCGACGATCTCGTCTTCGACATTTCACTATTGCTGACGGACGACTACGATCTTATCTCCGAGAAAAGAGCTATTCGGCGCTATCTTCTCGCCGATCCTAGATATGAAAAGATGATCCGCGAACTGCTGACTGAGCGAGTCGCGGACTCGCCTGCCAATGCAGTGAAATCAGCGTTGGTGCAACCAGCCGCCGAAAAGGAGATGCCGGTCGCAGCGCAGCAGGAATCAGAAGTTCGCCCTAACGGCCGGGAGCAGGACGTGAAGGCCTCCTGGGACTTCTATGCCTTAGAGGACGATTCTGGCCGCATAGTGGCATTCGATGTCCACACGCCCGGACTCGAAACGCGGAGATGGGTCGAAGACCACTGCAACGTGAAGATCGAAGGAGAGATATGGCGACTCCAGTTTCGGCAGGACGACGATGATGCGCTGAGACGTGCCGAAAAAAACTGCGCCAATCGCAACGATGCGCTGAGCACAAGGTCCAAGCTGAGACGCTTTATGAGGGCCAAAAAACTGCATATGCGCCATATAGAAGCAACGTTCGGGGACGCGCTTTTCGACGATTATCTAGCTGACCTGATTGAAGGATACACAAAGCACATCCCAAAGGATCGCCTGGACCGCACCATCCAGACGGTTGAGGAATCGTTCGCCGACTACGTCGATCAATTCGTCGAGCGCCAACGCTTCCGGTTTTTAACCCGGCTCTTAACGAGGGGAAAGCCAGACGCAACTCAAGTTGCTATCCGGAATTACTATCTGGCCAACTCTCGTTACGAGGAACTCGTCAACAAAACTCTTGACGAACTGCTCTTAGATTCCGTCGCCAAGCACACGCCGACAGAGGGAGTAGCTGCAATCCGTACAAGCGGAGAGTCGTACACTCCCTCGGACAACTTGAGTCAAATAAGCAGCTGGGATCGGCACGGCCTATTGCTCGCCCCAAACGGCAGGTGCCCGATGTGCAACTATCCCTTGAGCACCAGAAAATCGGGGCTCAGCGCAGGAAAGGCTGTGGCGGGAGGGATCCTGGCTGGTCCCGCCGGCGCTATCGTAGGCGCCTCGATGGGAAAGAAAGAATACTACTGTCCATCCTGCGGCTATAAACGTTGATGTCCGATTTCTAATATGAGCAGGATATTGTCAATAGGCAATGATGGGCCAAGGGAAAGCTTTCCATCCTTGGTCCTATCTGTCTTTCCCCGGAACTCCCGTTAGATAGCGCGTGTCTGGGTCGGTGTCTGTTCGACAGTTTAATATTCGTCAATCGCGCCCGAAGCGCCGGTGCATCTCGCCGCTCCGGTCGCCTCCTTCGCCCCGGCCCCGATTCGGCTCTGGGGAACCCGACTTCATCCCATGCCGTCCCTTCATGGATTACCGTCCTTTTCTATAATTCGATTCAGCTTTATCCTTTGCGGATGCATGCCAAAGTCCTGATAAGATGCTCCGTCGGGCATCAGCAGCCACTACTATTCTTTCAGCCTCTTTGGCATCCATGAGGGGTAGTTGTGGATATAGATGCCAACCGAAACGCCATTAACTATTCAGGCGATGCAGCGACGTGGGTTGGGGCATCGCCCTGAGGGGTTCTCTGAAGTCGCTTCCTGCACGGTTCGCGAAGCGAACCTTCTTCTAATGCATGAAGCAGCGACCGCACGAGCGAAGCGAGCAGGGTAGCGGGAATCCCCGAAGGGATGATGCCCCGGCCCGCGGCGCGGACAGGCCGGGTTGGGTGCGGTCCCGCCCGACCCGCGGCGCGGACGGAACGCGTTGAACGAAAGCCCCCTGGCGCGGATGGGCTGCGAAGGCCTCGGGCTTGCCTGGCGCGGGTGCGCGAACGGTGCTGCGGGTGGCGGGGTGTACAATTCGCCTATGTGAAAATCCGCGTTGCGAAGGACAGAA
>CAVDWN010000169.1:0-3653 GCA_963612535.1 Sphaerochaetaceae bacterium | reverse complement strand
AGCATAGAAACTTGGTCTACTACCTTGCGGGCGGCGTCGCGGACGGTGAGGCCGTTGATGTCGATGGTGACGTCGGCGTACTTCTCGTACAGGGGCAGGCGCTCTTCGTACAGGTCGGACAGGCTCATGCCCATGCCGTTCTTCATAACCACGCCGCGCTCGTGCAGGCCGCCCAAGCGGCTTTCCAGCTCTTCATAGGAAACCTTCAGGTACACCACGGTGCCGATTTCGGCCAGATGCTTCATGGCCTCGTCGGAATACACGGCAGAGCCGCCGGTAGCGACGATGGCATGGCTTGCGGAAAGGGTGCACAGAACCTCGTTCTCCACCTCGATGAAGCCGTCGGGGCCGCAAGCGTCGATGATCTTCTGCAGGGTCTTGTCCAGTTTGCTCTGGATAAGCAAGTCGGCATCGATGAACTGGTAGCCCAAGATCTTCGCAAGAACAACGCCCAAGGTAGACTTGCCGGCGCCCGGCATGCCGATAAGGATGATGTTCTCCATGGTGTTAGTCATGCGGCTTTTCCTCTTTCCATTTGTCGCGTCCTGCAGAGACTATAGCACGTTTGGCTTCGAACCTCGGAGCCACCACCTCGTTCACCAGAATGGCCGCAAAGATAAGCGCGAAGCCCAAAAGAAGCTGCAGGGTAAGCACTTCGCCGTACAGTAAAACCGAGAACAGCACACCGAACACCGACTCCAAGCTCAGGAACAGCGAGGCCTGCGCGGGCGGGATGTAGGCAAGCGCCACGTTCTGGATGCCGAAGGCGATAACCGATGCGAATACGATCAGGAACGCCATCTGCAAAATCACGGTCGTGCTCACCGCTGAAAGCGGCGGCAAGGTCTCGAACCCGCAGCCGATAGCCATGCCGAACAGCCCTTCGAACAGGAACTGGAACACGGTGAGCACCAGCACGTCGTTGCCAACGGAAAGGCGCGAGACGAACGTGATGTGGATGGCGAACAACAGCGCGCACAGCAGCGTCATGGCCTCGCCGAACCCCATGCTAAGGCCCGACCCGCCCCCATTTGAAGACACCAGCCAAATGCCCCCTACGGCAACGAATGCCGCCAAAACATTGAAGGCCAGCGGCCGCTTCTTCGCAATCACCCACCAGGCGAAGGGAACGATGACGCAGTACGTGGCGGTTAGGAAGGCGTTGATGCCCGGCGTGGTGTACAGCAATCCCACGGTCTGCGAAAGGAAGGCCGTGAAGTCGAAGAAGGCCAGAAGCGCACCGTACGCAACGATCTTCAGGGAAAGGTGCTTGCGCACGCGCTTCCAAAGCACGGCAAGAAGGATAAGGCCGGCGGTGAAGAATCGGATGCCCAGGAGCCACGCAGGCGGCAAGCATTCCACCACGTCCTTCATAATGACGAAGCTCAGGCCCCAGATGGCCGTGGCGAACACTATTAGCAGTTTGTAGACCCAGGTTGGAACCGCCGCAAGCGACGAAGGCATCAGCGGGCACCTCCTCCGCCGCCGAAGCCGCCACCGCCGCCGACGGAAAATCCTCCGCCGAAGCCGCCGCCGCTCGAAGAGCCGCCCGAAAGCGCCGAATCAACCGCTTGGAGCGACTCGGTAACCGAGGTTTCCAGCATCGAACCGAAGTCGGGCATGTCGGCATAGACGCCATGGCCGTAGGGCGCGTACCACACCCACCACGGCACATAGGCGGTGTCGGCGGCAAGGCTCGAATCAACCTCGAACATCTCGGGCACGGCACGGCGCAGCTCTTCGATAGCTTCCTTGGCCACGCCGAACAGGTAGGCGTACACCATGAACTCGCCCCACACCTTCACGTCGGCCGCCGGCCGTTCGTCCAGCGAAGAGAACTCGGTGAGCCACTTCTTCAGCGCCATGCACCGCGCATAGGCGTCTGCGCCCTTCTGGGTACGGCGCTCCATAAACTGCGACACCACCATCAGCGCAACACTGGTAACGATGCAGGGCACCAGAACCAGCAGATTGTTGAAGCAAACAGCTATGCCGATGCCCGCGAACAGAAGCACTGCGGCAACAGCCGCCATGCGGTTGCGCTTGGATTTAGAATAGCTCTCGAAGTAGTCGGCCGCGATGACGTGCGCGGTTACCAGGCCCTGCCAATCGGCCATGGCCTCGTTGAAAGCCTTCGGGTGGTCTTTGGCGTACTGCTTGATGCTGGCAAGCCACAGGGACGGCTGGCCGCCACCTACCGTGTCGAACAGGAAGCTCATCGCCTTGCGGTCAAGCTCGCTGTTCAGGGAAAGCTCCACTTCGGGCACGCGCGTTAGGTAATAGTCGTCCACCTTCTTCGAGCCGAACAGACGGCTCTTGTCGTAGGAGCCCCGGTTGATCAGCAGCGCGCCCGCATTCGCCAGATGCATGATGGTTGCGCTGAAATCGAGCGAGCTTTCCTTGTCGAAGCGGCACAGGCGCCCGATAACCGCAGGATGCTGCCCCTTTTCGGGCACATCGCGCCAGTACTCGTCTTTGAACGCAGGCTCAAGCTCTTTGCCGTATTTCACGAACGAGCGGATGGCCCATACCAGCAGAAGGATGCAGACCACGATGGCAAACACCAAAACGCCGAGCTGCTGGGCGCGCTGGGCATTGGCGCGGTCTGCCCATGTTTGCTCTTCCGACAAAACGCTGTCCAAACGAGCCGTGGATTCATGGGCGTTGTCGTCCGCCGAGCTTACCGCGGAAAGCCACTGCGTGGGGAACACCACGCGGGCCTCGGCATACGACCCCGAGCTAACCGAAGGGATCTGATAGCTAATGGTTCCGTCATCGCCGATGGAAACCGCAGCATTGAGGGGGCCGTGGCCCCAAGCGCGCACGTTGCTGCCGGCAACCACATCCTGCCCTGCGGCAACGGGAAGCTTGATCGTCATAGAGACGTTTTCGGAGTCTGCGCCCCAGGAATCACCGACGAACTTCCAGTACACCTCGCCCACATCGGAATAAGCCTGAGCGGCTTTCTGGACGGTGTAGTCGAGCTGCACAACGATGCGCGAATCGGATTCGTTGAAGAAAACGTACAGGGTTTCCTTGCCCTCGTCCATGGAGTACGACACGTTGCCCGGGCCGCCTTCGTCGCGCCACTTAACCTGGAAGGGAGTGCTGGAAAGCCCCTTCAGGTCGGACCCCGCGAAGCCGCCGTTGCCATCAACATCTGCCATGCTTACGGAGTTCACCTTCACATCGGCGCCGCTGGGAAGCCCCGTGAACTCCCACCACACCGCGGTGAACGTTCCGTCGAAGTCGAACTGGCGCTGCTCCACCACGTGAAGATCGCCATTCTGCTGAACTTCCGCATTGATGGTGGTCTGCGGCATGGAATACGACTTCGCAAACGCCTGCTGCGGGGCAACGGAAACAAAGGCAGCGATGAGCGCTACCGCAAAGGCAATGGCGGCAGCAGAAAGCCATGCTCTGGCGTGGAGCCCTCCCTGCGAAAAGCGCTGAGAGCAGCAAGCACTGGAGCCCGCCGTTTTTTCGAAAACGTAATGGTTTTGCACTGCTCTTCTCCTTGCAAGTTGAGGGTGGGCAGGGTAATATATCAATTCGCATATACGGAGAGCTGACCGAGAGGCCGAAGGTGCTCGCCTGCTAAGCGAGTATACGCCAAAAGCGTATCTGGGGTTCGAATCCCCAGCTCTCCGCCA
>CAVDWN010000168.1:0-3687 GCA_963612535.1 Sphaerochaetaceae bacterium | reverse complement strand
CGGATGTAGTCCAGCCCGTCGGAAACCACTTCCCAAAGCGTCTTCTTCGGGTCAAGGCCTTCGCGGTTCTGGTCGACGTAGGAAATCTTCACGGTTTCGCCCAGCTCCAGCGTGCCGCCGGAAGCAGGTTCCTTGCCCACGATCATCTTGAACAGGGTGGATTTGCCCACGCCGTTGGGGCCGATAACGCCCACGATGCCATTGCGCGGCAGGCTGAAGGAAAGGTCGTCGATAAGCACGCGGTCGCCGAACTGCTTGTGCAGATGCTCCACTTCCAGCACCTTCGAACCCAGGCGCGGGCCAACGGGAATGGAGATGGCGGTGAAGTCGATGTCCTTGGCGTTGCGGGCCTCGGCTTCCATCTGCTCGTAGCGCTCCAAGCGCGCCTTGTTCTTCGCCTGGCGGGCCTTGGGGCTGCTGCGAACCCATTCCAGCTCGTTCTTCATGCGCTTGACCAGCTTCGCCTGCTGCTGGCCCTGCGCCTCCAAACGGGCAGCCTTCGTTTCCAGGTACGTGGAGTAGTTGCCCTTGTAGGGATACAGGTGGCCGCGGTCCACTTCGCAGATCCACTCGGCAACGTTGTCCAGGAAGTAGCGGTCGTGGGTTACGGCCAGCACGGCGCCGGGGTAACGATGCAGGAACTGCTCCAGCCACAGCACCGATTCGGCATCCAGGTGGTTGGTGGGCTCGTCCAGAAGCAGCAGGTCGGGAGCTTCCAGCAGCAGCTTGCACAGCGCCACGCGACGGCGCTCGCCGCCCGAAAGCACCTTCACCGGCGCATCGGGGTCGGGGCACTGCAATGCATCCATGGCCTGGGAAAGCTGGCTGTCCAGGTCCCAGCCGTTGGCGGCATCGATCTCGTTCTGCAGGGTGCCCATCTCTTCCATCAAGGCATCGAAGTCGGCATCGGGGTCGGCCATTTCGGCGCCGATGGCGTTGAAGCGATCCACCTTGGCAAGCACGTCGGCGAAGGCCATGCGGATGTTCTCGATAACCGTTGCCTCCTCATCGAGCGGGGGCTCCTGCTGCAGGATGCCCACGGTATAGCCGGGGGTCAGGCGCGCATCGCCCGCGGAAACATCCTCCAGGCCAGCCATTACCTTCAGCAACGTGGACTTGCCCATGCCGTTGGGGCCCACCACGCCGATTTTCGCGCCGGGGTAGAACGAAAGCGTCACGTCGTCCAAGATAACCTTGTCGCCGTGGGCCTTGCGCGCTTGGTACATTTGATAGATGAATTCAGCCACAGGTATTCCTTTCAGTAGGGATGCTGATGGCCAGCGTTTAACTTGGTTTCGCCATTATCCTATATTCCCCAGGTTTCACCAAAGCAGGGCGCTGCGGGCCGGCGCGCTTGCCCACCCCTTGCACGCACGAGATCGCCACCGCGTCGCCAACCCGCAAACGAACGAGCCGAAACGCCCACCGCCGCCCGCACTGCGACCGGCCCTGCGCCCCGTACCGCCCCGATGCCAACCCGCCCAAAGGCTTCCCGCCCCTTGCCTGCCAGCGATTCATCGCGGTACCGTGTAGGCCTGCGCATCGATACGAAACGGGGAACCATGAAACTACAGCAGCTCGTCTACGCCGTTAAGGTTGCGGAATGCGGCAGCATCACCGAAGCCTCGCGAAGGCTGTACGTGTCGCAGCCTTCGATAACCGCCGCCATCGGCGACCTGGAGCAAGAGATGGATGTGCACATCTTCGAGCGCACCAACAAAGGCGTGATCGTGTCCGAGGAAGGCGAGACTTTCTTGGGCTATGCGCGCCAGGTGCTTGAGCAGGCCGACCTTCTGGAATCGCGCTACAAGGGCCATTCGCAGCAAACCCCGCACTTCAGCGTTTCGTGCCAGCACTATTCCTTCGCGGTTAACGCATTCGTCGACGTGATCCGCGAGTTCGGGGGCGCAAGCTACGACTTCACCATCCGCGAAGAGCAGACGCACGAGATCATCGAAGACGTTGCCCACATGAAAAGCGAGCTGGGCATCCTGTACCTTTCGCCGCGCAACCGCGAGGTGATAAGCAAGATGCTCGCTGCGAACAACCTGGTATTCGAGCCGTTGTTCACGGCGAAACCGCATGTGTTCATCTGCTCGAGCCACCCTCTTGCGAACCGGAAATCGGTAACGCTCAACGATATGGCCGACTACCCGTTCCTTTCCTACGAACAGGGAAGCTACAACTCGTTCTACTACTCCGAGGAGCTCACCTCCACGCTCGACCGCAGCAAGAACATCCGCGTGCGCGACCGCGCCACCCTGTTCAACCTGCTCATAGGCCTGAATGGCTACACCGTTTGCTCGGGCGTGATATCAGTGGAGTTAAACGGCCCTTCCATCATCTCGGTGCCGCTCGATATCGACGAGCACATGGAAATCGGGGCGATAAGCCGCAAGGGCACCCAGCGGACCCGCTACGGGGCAGCCTACCTGGAAGCGCTTGGCCGTCATATTCCGCAATAGGCAAATCCTATTGCAAGCTACATAATATAGATATTTCACAATCGCAAAATACACCGCCATACTGAGATCCCGTTAAGCGAACCCCCTTTAGAGAAGGAATTTCAATGGCTGGTACTTTTGGAGAAAATGCACCGTTTCGCTGCGACATCGTCGGCAGCTTCCTGCGCCCCGATGTGCTGAAGCAGGCACGCGCCGATTTCGAGGCGGGCACCATCGATGCCGCACAGCTCAAGACCGTCGAGGACATTGCCATCCGCGACTTGGTGGCCAAGCAGAAAGCCGCCGGGCTGAAGGTCATCACCGACGGCGAATTCCGCCGCAGCTATTGGCACCTCGACTTCATGTGGGGCTTCAACGGCATCGAGCGCCGTGCCAGCCGCGAGGGCTATATGTTCCATGATGAGGAAACCACGGCAGACACCGCTGTGGTAACCGGCCCCATCTCCGGCGAGAACCATCCGTTCGTGGAGCACTTCAAGTTCGTGAATGCGCTTTCCGACAAGGACCACATCGCCCGCCAAACCATGCCCGCCCCCATCCAGACCTTCTCCGAGATAACGCTCGACCGCTGCGATGGGCAGATAGAGAGCCTGCGCGCAGCCTACCCCACCGACGAAGAGCTGGTAGATGCCCTTGCCGCAGCTTACCGCCAGGTAATCGCCGATCTTTACGAAGCAGGCTGCCGCAACATCCAGTTCGATGACTGCACCTGGGGCATTTACTGCGACAGGGACTTCACGGAGAAGACCGGCATGCAGCCCGTAGACATCCAGAAAGTAAGCGAGCTCGGCGTGCGCCTGAACAACGCAGCTATCGAGGGCAAGCCCGAAGACCTGGTAATCAACACCCACGTGTGCCGCGGCAACTACCACTCCACGTACGCCTTCGAGGGCGGCTACGAGCCCATCGCCCCCTACCTGTTCGCCAATGAAAACGTTCGCGCTTTCTACCTTGAGTTCGACACGCCCCGCGCCGGCGGCTTCGAGCCCTTGGCCCACATCGCCGACGGCAAGTACGTGGTGCTCGGCCTTATCACGTCCAAGCAGCCTGGCTTGGAAGACAAGGAAGTAGTGAAAGCCCGCATCCAGGAAGCCTCGAAGTACGTGCCGCTAGACCATCTGTGCCTTTCCCCGCAGTGCGGCTTCGCAAGCTGCGAGATCGGCAACAAGCTCACCGAAGAAGAGCAGTGGGCGAAGATCGCCCTGGTGCAGGAAATCGTCAA
>CAVDWN010000167.1:0-3693 GCA_963612535.1 Sphaerochaetaceae bacterium | reverse complement strand
AAAATTAGCCGTTTCCATCGGCGCCCTACCCGTCTATCCGGAAAAGCATAGGTGCCCTTAGGCCCCTTCGGCCTTCCCAGGGGAAGGATCGGAAAACTCGCTGATCCTGTCATCCAAATCCGGAAAGCCCATAAAACCCAGTTCGTCTTCGACCTTCTTGGCCTTATCGATGACGGCAGCGTTACTAGAAGCCAAAGCCTTATGAAGCAGCCGAGGAGCCATATCGCCCGCAAGCCAGACAAAAGAACCATCGCCCTTGTTCGCATCCCTCAAACCGAGCATCATCAACTCCATGGCCGAAATCGGATCCTCATCAGCAAGCGCGACAATCTCGTCTTGGGACATACGAATCGCATTATGGTCTGGGTGACGGCGCTCTGAGGTGAGATATTTCTCTACCCACCATGTTGTCTCGAACTGTCCGCTTTTCATCAGCCAATGGTTGGATATCGGATCTATGTAAAACGCCCCAGCGGATGCCACCTGCGCTTCATAATGCGCGTACAGATTCATGAAATTGCGTTTAATCCCATCAGGCATTTCGCCAGAAACACCAACGGTATTGCAGATACACTTGAGGGCTTTTCGTTTCGACTCAGCGCTTGCTTCCCCGTCCCACGTTTCAAGCTCAATACCGGCAATGTCCAAATAGCCATACAGTACACCCATCATCACCCAAATCCCAATTAGGACCTCGACCTCGCCTCCTCCCTGCACGGCAAAGCCTTTGGGATAACACCCAGCATCTATGCGCAAAGCGGTAAGCATCTTCTTAGACAAGTACGATGAGATGGCCCTGCTTGGCCTGTAAACCGACAAGCAGGACGAAAGAGCCGCCTTCTGAGCAGCCGTTGGGTTGTCCCCACCGAACAAATCATCCAGATGCGCATCCAGCCAATCGGGCCATCTTTTTATGATGACGGCTATATTCTTCGCGATCACAACCGCATCCGAAATGGACCCGGATCCGATCGGAAACCTTGATGCGATGAAGTCAAGCGCCGTCGCGGCCTGATCGGCCGAACAGAAATCGAGCCATTTGAAGACGCTCTCTAGCGCAGCGGAATGGACGGTGTTGATAGCGAGAGTGAGCGCATCAGTGCCTGCATCAAGCCTTTCTTGCTCACTAGCGCAATCAACCGGATAAAGATTCCCGATTCGGGTCAAAATACCGAGAATTAGATCAACCTGGCCAACTTCGATTTCGCCTGCCTTTGCCCTTGAGGCAACCTCCCGCAGCAAGCCTGACGCATAATGAGCTGCGGAAGCGAAACTCGCATCGTCATCGTAGTCGCTGCCCTCTTGCGCAAAACCATCCGGTAAGGCACCCAAGGAAACGTACTCGCAGAGCCCAAGCGCCTGGCCAAACGGGATGGTCAGCCCATCTTCCAATGCCCCCTTCCAACCCATCAGTATTGATTTGCAATACTCGGGCCTTAGACCGGTTAAACTCACGCCATCGAGCGCAGAAGGGTTCTCGCGTATAAGAACCGCAAGCACATCCCCCTGCCCCGAATGCGATGGAGCAGAGAATCCGCCGTCGGGGTCTGGGTGCCAAGATTTCAAATGCCGAATCAAGCGCAATGCGCCGAAGTCCCTCATCTCATCAAGGGAAATCGGCGAAACGGGCCCAACCCATGACGCCGAAGCAACATGCCGTTCGCTGTACTCAACCTTGCCTCGCACCGCCTCAAGATCCGCAAGGCAAGAAACCATTGACTCAGGCAACCTGTCCTCGCCAATCAGGCTTAGCACCTTGTGCTTTCGGGCAATTGAACGCTGTTCAACTTCGCCCTCTACTTCAGCCTCGGACATCTCCGACTTGATAAGCTCTGCCCTGATTGCGCTTTCGTATACGTCGAGGTCATGGCTGAAGACCTCCCAGAGCGGATCAATCGACACCCCGCAATCTACGCAAACGCGAAGCAAGGGAAGCAGTTCTGGATCGTACGCGTCATCAAAAACGATATCCGGAACCAACGCCAGCTTCACCAGCCCAGCAAGGCGATCGTCGACCGACCGGCCCTCATCCAGCTCTCGACTGAGTTCCGCATAAAGAGAGTAAATCGCAACCCTTCGAATTAGCACACCGTCCTCGGCGGTTAGCGAGCGCCTGAAGCTCTCAGGTTTTTCAACCACCCTTCGAGACAGGGCGAAATGCATCGCAAAAATAAGCGACCCTAGCATTGGGTTATGCTCAGAGCCAACAATTTCATCCTCTATCGAGCCTATGCGCCAAGAAAGAGAATCAAGATCACCGCCCAAACCGCATGCTTCCGAATAAGCCGCCAAAAGCTCCTTGATCAGACCATACAAGGATCTATCATCAATGCTCGGAACGAGGGAAGAAATAAAATCCCGGTAACCGTAGCTGGGCATGCACGAAGACGGCTCATTCCAATACATCGCACAGTTCTCCCCACGCGGCATTAGGCACTGCCTAATTACGTCTACGGCTACGCGCTTATCGGCCTTGGACCCCTTCAGGGCTTTTACAATAGCCTCCCTCAAAGCTTCATCGTGCCACAGGTGGAGACCGAGGAACTTGCCTTCCTTTGCCACTTCGGCGATTTTTCCCATGATAGGCATCGGGCAAACAGGCTCCATCACCGATGCCGATACGATGGCGGCTTCCAGAACATAGGGACTATCCCAAGCTTCCATGGAATCGAAAGCCTCCGAAACGGAATCTTGGGCCAAAGCAGCCATTCTGCTCAAATACATGCCCTCTGGCCACTGCGAATAGTAGCCATCAACACTGCTAGCAGAAGTAGACGCGAATACACCACGACAAGAAAGCGGAGCTATCCATTGGGGATTATTCAGCCCGGTATAAAATACGAATCGCATGTTTATATCGCCAAAGCACGCAATCGCATTAAGCACTTCACCATCGGATGGAGCAACGTACTCGCCACCAACCTGCTCATTGGCTTTGGTAAGGATTTCCTTGATTTTGCTTTTGGCTGCGAAAAACTTACCAAGCTTCGCCGTTAAAACGTTGTTGACCGAATCAAGGTTTGCCAGGACCTCAGCGCGCGAAGGCAATTCGCCCCCCGTCGACCTGACGTGGACATGGCTTTGGAAAAACTTATGGGCAGACTTCCAGGCCGAAAAAGACAAGGCTCCCTTGGCGTTTGGGCTCGACACCGCAGCCCGCATCCTTGCGTCTGCCGTTTGGGTGGCGCCACCCTCGTAATCGAGGAATCGCTGCAACACAGCAACGAGACGATAGGGAACCGCAACATCGGCGCTTTCATCAGCCGAACGACAGCCAGAGATACCGGCATCACGAGCAGCGTCCATTAGCAAGTTGATTTCTGAGCGCTCATCGCCCGATCGTCTGGGTACGGGATTGTCGCCAGGAAACGACTCCGGGATATCATTCATAAGATCACGCATGCTACAGCAAGCGTGCGAAAGAACAATTCTGGCATCAACGATTTCTGGGCTATAAGAAAGAAGAAGTTGGAAAGCCGAGCGATACAGCGACCCCAGTATTTTGTTGACTTCGCTGAGACCTTTCTCGATTGAAAGGCAATCCGCTTTTCGATCCCGCTGGCAACACGATGCTTCCCCCAAAGAACCACCCCAATCTAACCAATACGCTCATCCGGTCTACTACCAGGCATTTTATCAGCACCAAAGCGAACCAAGATCTAAAGGAGTACGAGGCTGAGACGTAAGCCCTCC
>CAVDWN010000166.1:0-3694 GCA_963612535.1 Sphaerochaetaceae bacterium | reverse complement strand
TCCTATGGCGTTGCAAGCGGGGCTCTTCGGCGAGCCTTACCACTTTAACGGGTAAAATCGCCGGTGCCGAAGGCCTTAGCAGTTACTTTGCTAGCATGATTTCCGTTAAAGGCGAAAGGGAAATCGTGAGCACGTTTATCGGCAACAACATCCATTCCATCAGGGTGAACTACGGTTTGACCCAAGCCCAGTTGGCCAAGCTCACCGGCATCAGCCAGACGTCCATCTCGGCTTGGGAATGCGGGAAGAGCGTGCCGCGCCTTAAGAGCGTGAAGCGCATCGTTGCCGCCTTTCCCGACTTGGATCTAGACGATCTGTACAGCCAGTCCCTCGGTTACTCGCGCCGCGTGCTGCGCAGCGCCGCCGAGGGCTCCGATCCCCATTCGCTCTGCGCGCCGCTTTATGGCTCCATCGCCGCCGGCAAGCCCATCGACATGCTGGAGTCCGATTCGCTCCATCCCATTCCCGGGGTTCTTGCGAAGCGCTACCCGAATGCGTTCTTCCTGAAAGTTCAGGGCGAATCGATGAACCGCAAGCTTCCCAACGGCTGTTATGCGCTGGTGGATCCGCGCGTTACCGAGGCCGTAGACGGCAAGGTCTACGCGGTGTGCGTTGGGTCTTTGCAGGCAACCGTGAAGCGCGTGCGCATGCGGGAGGGTAGCATCGTGCTGGAGCCGGATTCCACCGACCCTTCCTTCGAACCCCAGGTGTTCGACGGTGCCGAAGATGGCCAGCAGACCCTTTCCATAATCGGGCAGGTTGTTTGGTACACCGTGCCCTACGACTTCGAGATCTAAGTTAGCGTCGGTCGACTTCGCCAGCCCCGTCCGCATAAGGCAACGTTTGCGGCAACTTCCCAGGTAGCATGTTTGACGGAGGGAAAATACCCGATAAACTGGTAAGACCTTACTAGGAAGGGTTTTGATGGAAAGTTGGCTTTTCCGGGCGCGCAGGGCATCCGGTCTATCGGTTGACGAGTGCGCGCAGTATCTATGCCTATCGCGGGAAAGCTATCTTGAGCGCGAACTTACCCCGGGCAAGCTGTGCTTGAACGAGGTGTTCGCCCTGCAATCCCTTTTCAACGAAGAGGGCAACGCTATCCTCTGGGAAGCGCTGCTCGACCTGAAGCCGCTTTGCGTCTAGCACGCATCTCGCTTGGTTCCTTGGCCGTCACGGTGCGCATCTGCCTGCCCTCCCTTGGTCGAAGCGCATCTTGCGGTGTTTCGAGTGCCTTGTCGTTTCGGATGCATGCCACGGCATTACGATGCACACCATCCCTTGACGGCTTGGCGTGCTTGGGTGTAAGAATGAACAGCTGGATTTCTCCGGCATAGTCCAAAAAAGCAAAAAAGACAGAACAAAGCAGCCTGCTAGTGAGGTTGTTGTCTCTTGGCTGCGGCCTTGGTCCTACGTGCGTTGCGCGTCGCGTGCTGTCACCTACGGAAAGGAATCCTATGGGTGATACTGAACGTGTTCGCAACTCTGCCAAGGTTCTGGTGGCCATCTCCATCGGTGCCTTCCTGGCAACCTTCAATGAGACGTTCCTGAATGTGGCGCTTACGCCCATCATGCAGGATTATGGCGTTACCTCAGGCGATGTGCAGTGGGTTTCCACCGCATACATGCTGGTGGCGGCAGTAACGGTTCCCGTTACCAGCTTCTTGTACCGCAGTGTGCCCACCCGACGTCTGAGCGTTATCGCGCTTGGCTTGCTTTTGCTCGGCACCCTTGTCGGTGCCGCTTCCCAGAGCTTTCCCATGCTCATCGTTGCCCGCTGCATCCAGGCATTGGGTACCGGCATGATCGTGCCCATCGGCATGAATCTCACGCTTTTGGTCGCACCGCAGGGCAAGTTGGGAACCTATATGGGCATCGTCAGCGCGGTTACCTTGGTCGGGCCGGCTTCCGGCCCCATCGTGGGCGGCTTCATGCTGGCAGTGGCCAGCTGGCATGTGCTGTTCCTGGTGTTCGCCGTATTTACCATCGTGGCCATCATTGTGAACCTGCTGTTCGTGGGCAACTTCGAGAAGCTCACGCATCCTAAGCTTGACATCGCATCCGTTGCCCTTATCTGCGTTGGTCTTATCGGCGTCATGTACGCAATCTCCACGGCGTTCTCGAATCAGGCGGTTGCGGGCGTTTCCTTCATCGTCGGTGCAGTGTGCCTCGGCGCGTTCATCGTCCGCCAGAGGAAAATCGAAAACCCCTTGTTGGATTTGCGCCCCTTTGCCGACAAGGGCTTCGTTTGCGGTGTGGTCGTGGTGTTCATCGCTTTCATGGCCGTATTCGCTATGAACATCCTGTTGCCGCTGTTCATGCAGAACAAGATGGGCTTCAGTGCGCTCGACGCGGCGCTTACCCTGTTGGTTCCCTGCATGTCGTGCGTGGTGTTCGCCCCGTTGGCCGGCAAGCTGTTCGACCGCTACGGTTTCAAGTACACGCTTCCTGCGGCCCTGTTGGTGATGTCGGGCTTCCTGTTCCTCATCGGCCATCTGGGCGAGGCGGCAACTGCGGTTCTTATCGCTGCGGTGTACTTGCCCATCCTGTGCGGCTGCAACTTCAGTATCGGCCCTTCGCAAAGCTTCGCGCTTGATAGGCTCACCGAAGAGCTGCACCCCCATGGCGTTACCGTGTGCTATACGGCAATCCAGGTGGCGGGCTGCATCGGCTCCTCGTTCTACGTCGGCATTATGAGCGGCGTGCAGCAGCAGGCCCTGTCTGCAGGCGCTGCTGCGGGCGATGCGGTAACGGCAGGCTTCACCGCCAGCTGCACCGTTGCATCCATCCTGGCGTTGGTGGGCTTCTGCTTTGCGGTGGCCACGGCGGTCTTCTCCGTCCGCAGGCCCGTTTCCCATGCGGTTTCCCCTTCCGACCAGGTTATTTCCCAGGTCATGTTCACGGATGTGTACTCCATTCCCAGTTCCGCCAGCGCCTATGAGGCCCTGCTGTTCATGACCGAGCACCACACCAGCGGCCTGCCGGTGGTGGCAGCCGACGGCACCCTTGCCGGCTTCGTTTCCGACGGCGACATCATCCGCGCAATTGCCGACGAATCGGAAGACAAATTGGATATGGCTTACGTCTACAGCGAATGGAAGCGCAGCGGCAGCCTGGAGCAGTCGCTTGGACGCTTGAAGGATGTTGCCGTCTTGGATGTCTCCACTACGAAGGTGGTAAGCGTGGAACTGGAGCAGGGAATCGAACGCGTGTGCCGCCTGCTCTCGTCCCATAACATCAAGAAGATCCCTGTCACCGAAGACGGCAAGGTCGTTGGCGTGGTCGGCCGAAGCAACCTCCTTCGTTACCTTATCGGACAAGGGGCTTCCGCTTAGCCGGCGGTGAGGCTTAGCTGAAGGCGCTGGGTGCGGCATGGCGAAGGACCTGTTCCCGCTGTGTTCCGTCGTCCTGCATACTCTCTTTCCTCTCTCGTCATCTTTGATTGAAGCCGAATACGGTTTCGCGGCTCGCCGCCTGCATCCTAAGTGTCAACTCGGGGTGCGGGCGGCGCTTTGGTATCCTTGGGTGCGAACAAGTGATGCCCGGTGTATTTTCGGGTTTTGTCGATGGGAGCTGCCATGCCGAAGTTGCTGCAATCGTTGCCTGTAGGGTCGCTTACTCTGCGAAACCGCCTGGTAATGCCGCCTATGGCAACCGAGAAATCGGAAGGGCAGGGGCAGGTAAGCCAGGCGCTGCT
>CAVDWN010000165.1:0-3727 GCA_963612535.1 Sphaerochaetaceae bacterium | reverse complement strand
GTCCGGGTATGCGCCAGTAAAACAGCGAGACCCAGCCCGGTGCCTCAGGTTCGTGGGATTTCGCGAGCGTAGCGTACTTCGCTACGTGAGCTCGCGAAATCGCGCGAAGATGAGGTGCCCGGCTGGGTCGCAGCGTCGTTGCGTCTCTAGAGCTCAGGATAAAGGGGATGCTTATCGATAAGGCCCTTTACCTCTTCGGCGATTGCGGCCAGGCGCTCCTCGTTTTCAGCATTGAACACAGCGGCGGCGATGAGCTGGCCGATGCGCTTGAACTCTTCGGCATCGAAGCCGCGGGTGGTGCCGGCGGCGGTGCCCACGCGGATGCCGCTGGTAACGAAGGGCGAGCGGGTTTCGTTGGGGATGGTGTTCTTGTTCACGGTAAGGCCCACGCGCTCGAGCAGCTTCTCGGCTTCCTTGCCGGTGATGTCGGCAGGGGTAAGGTCTACCAGCACCAGGTGGTTGTCAGTGCCGCCGGAAACCAGGCGCAGGCCGCCTTCCACCATGCCCTCGCCCATGGCGGCGCAGTTGGCCACCACGTTCTGGATATAGGTCTTGAACTCGGGCTTCAGCGCCTCACCGAAGGCAACGGCCTTGGCGGCGATGATGTGCATGAGCGGGCCGCCCTGGGTGCCGGGGAACACGGCGCTGTTGATCTTCTTGGCGATGGCCTCGTCGTTGGTGAGGATGAAGCCGCCGCGCGGGCCGCGAAGGGTCTTGTGGCTGGTGGAGGTTACCACGTGCGCATAAGGCACCGGGCTGGGATGCAGGCCCGCGGCAACCAAGCCGGCGATGTGGGCCATGTCGATCATCAGGTAAGCGCCCACCTTGTCGGCGATCTCGCGCATGCGCTTGAAATCGATGACGCGGGGGTAGGCAGAAGCGCCGCCCACGATGAGCTTCGGCTTCACTTCAAGGGCCACGCGCTCCATCTCGTCGTAGTCGATGAGCTCGGTTTCGGGGTTAACGCCATAGGGCACGATGTTGTAGTTCTTGCCCGAGAAGTTCACCGGGGAACCATGGGTAAGATGACCGCCGTGGTCGAGCGAAAGGCCAAGGACGGTATCGCCCAGGTTGATGAGCGCCTGGTAGGCCGCCAGGTTTGCATTGGCGCCCGAATGGGGCTGCACGTTGGCGAACTTGCAGCCGAACAGCTTGCAGGCGCGCTCGATGGCCAAATCTTCCACGATGTCGACCTTCTCGCAGCCGCCGTAGTAGCGCTTGCCGGAGTAGCCTTCGGCGTACTTGTTGGTGAGCACCGTGCCCATTGCCTGCATAACCGCAGGTGAAGCAATATTCTCTGATGCGATGAGCTCGATGGTTGAGCGCTGACGGGAAAGTTCCTGCCCGATTGCGTCTGCTACTTGGGGATCTTCTGCTGCAATATAGTCGAGAGACATATGCCGCGCTCCTTTCATATACGATCCATCGCGTTTTACGATGCCCAACAGGGTAGCACACCCCCGCCCCGCACGGCGCGTTGGGCTTTCCGGCGGCGCCATGCGCCAGCAAAGGGCGTTCGATGGCCCTCACCTGCCGAAACAAAGAACGGGCACCGCATTTGCGGCGCCCGTCTGGAATACAGGCATCTATCGAATTAACGCAGGCGAAACCGAGCAGGCCATCTATCCCGCACAGGCTCGAAGGCAAGAAGGCCCAGGGCATGCGGCCCAATGCAACCGACAAACCGGCCCCAACGATGCAACCGAAAGGCAGGCCGCCGAAGCCCCCACAGGGCGCCCTAACGTAAGGCCCCAGCGCAAAGCAGGCCGTACGCCCTAGTCAAGCGCGTTGATCTTCTCTACACGGCCCGCATGGCGGCCGCCGGCGAACTCGGTGGCAAGGAACGCATCCAAGATGCGCTCGTTGTCTTCAAGGGAAACGAAGCGGCCAGACAGGGTGATGACATTGGCATCGTTGTGCTCGCGGCACAGCACGGCGAAGTCGCGGCGCACCACGTTGGCGGCGCGGATGCCCTCGAGCTTGCCTGCCGCCATGGCCATGCCGATGCCCGTGCCGCACACCAGAACGCCCCGTTCGGCTTCGCCCGATTGAACATCCTTGCCAACCACGGCGGCGAAATCGGGGTAGTCCACGCGCGAATCGCTTTCGGGGCCGCGATCCAACACCTCGTACCCTTCGCGCTTCAAATACGCAACAAGGTCCTGCTTCTGCTCGAATCCGGCATGGTCCGATGCGATAGAGATCTTCATGGTGCCTCTCCCTTTCCCGTTTGCGCACCCATTTGGCAAGGATGCCGCCGCACCCTGTTTCAATTCGAGCTGATTGTACTCGATGAGTGTTTCAGGAAAAGGGCTAAGACGTAACGAAACGGGGCGTATCAGTAAGCGGTGCCTTACGAAGAGCGAGTGCGATCAACGCATTCGTGCCACTTCGCCATCATGTCGGCACGGGCCCCCGCTTCGAGCCTCGGCTGGAAAGAGCGCTCGATGGCGCGAAGCGCGGAGAGCTGTTCGGTGCCCTCCCAGAACCCCGAGGAAAGGCCGGCAAGGTAGGCAGCGCCGAGCGCCGTGCTCTCCACGCATTCGGGACGCTCGATAACCGCATCCACCACGTCGGCGCAGCACTGCAGCATGAAATCGTTCTTGCAGGCGCCGCCATCCACCGCCAAGGTGGAAACCCGAACGCCCGAATCGCGCGACATGCCCTCCAAGATGTCCTGTATCTGGAACGCCTGCGCTTCCAGACATGCCCGCACCACATGGGCCCGTGTGGCACCGCGGGTAAGCCCGTAGATGGCACCGCGCGCCTGCGCATCCCAATACGGGGCGCCCAAACCGGTGAACGCCGGAACCACCACAACGCCGGCGGAATCGGGAACGCTTTGAGCCAGCGAATCGGTTTCCGCCGGGCTGGCGATGATGCCCAGGCCGTCCTTGAGCCATTGGATAAGGGCGCCCGCCATGAACACGCTGCCCTCGAGCGCGTACTCCAGGCCCTGATGGCCCGGGGCGGAGGCGGCCACCGTGGAAACCAGGCCATGGTTCGAGCTGCAGGCGCGCCCACCCGTGTGCATAAGCAGGAAGCAGCCGGTGCCGAACGTGGCCTTCGCCTGCCCGGGCTCGAAGCAGCACTGCGCGAACAGGGCCGATTGCTGGTCGCCCGCAACGCCGCAGATGGGGATCGAGCCGGCGATGACCGGGTGGTCCATGAGCCCGAACGAGCCGGACGAGGGGCGCACCTCGGGCAGCATGGCCATGGGCACGTCGAACAGCTCGCACAGCCAAGGGTCCCAAACCCCTTCATGGATGTTGAAGAGCATGGTGCGGCTGGCATTGGTGGGGTCGGTGGCGTGGACCTTCCCCCGGGTCAGGTTCCACACCAGCCACGAATCAACCGTGCCGAACGCCAATTCGCCCGCTTCGGCGCGCGCCCGCGCACCGGGGACCTTGTCCAAGATCCAGGCGATCTTGCTGGCGGAATAGTACGCATCGGGGATAAGGCCCGTGCGGCGCGTTACCTCGTGCGCCGTGAACGCATCGGCACAGCGCGCCTCCACGATCTCGGTGGTGCGACGGCACTGCCACACGATGGCGTTGTAGACGGGCTCGCCGGTGGCACGGTCCCACACCACCGTGGTCTCGCGCTGGTTGGTTATGCCCACCGCTTCCACCTGATCGGCGGAAACGCCCGTGGAAACAAGCAGTTCGGCAAGCACCTTCAGCTGGCTGGAAAGGATGTCGTTGGGCGAATGCTCAACCCAGCCCGG
>CAVDWN010000164.1:0-3736 GCA_963612535.1 Sphaerochaetaceae bacterium | reverse complement strand
CTGCGCCGTTGTACACCTTGGTGGCGGAGTCGGCTACCTTGATGGCGGCCTTCTCGATGGTGTAGGCGCACTCGACCTGGCCGGTGTAGTTGCCAAGGCCAGTGATGGTCACCTTGATCTCGCCAGCGTTGGTAAAGTCCTCGGTGCTGTACTCAACCGTGTAGTCGGTACCCTCATCCAGCTCCTCGCCATCAATGTCGGTTACAGCGGGAGCCCACTTCTGATCCTTGCCGTTGTATACAACGTTCTCAGGATTGTCGATCTGAACGCCCAAGTAGGCGTCTTCTTCCTCGGGGTTAACGGACTGCTTGAGGATCTTGTAACTCTTAGTCACGGTGCCGGTGTAGTTACCCTGACCCTCGATGACGACCGTAATCTCGCCGGCGCTGGTGAGGTCTTCCGTCACCTGGTTGCCGCGCATGTAGGTAACAGCGTAGTCGTTACCCATAACGAGTTCGCTACCGTCCTCGTGGTTAACCTCGGGAGACCACTTCTGCTCTTCGCCGTTGTAGACGGTGTTCTCAGGATCATCGATCTTAACGTCCAGGTAATTGTCCACGTCTTCAGGGTTGATGGACTGCTGAACGATCTTGTAGGTCTTCACCACTTCGCCGGTGTAGTTGCCGATGCCTGTGATGGTCACCTTGATCTCGCCAACGTTGGTGAAGTCAGCTGTGCTGTAGGCAACAACGTAGTCGGTCTTTTGTACCAGCTCGTTGCCGGCTGCATCCTTCACCACCGGATTCCAAACATGCTCGGTGCCGTCATAGACCACATTATCAATACCCACAACCGTCACACCACGATAATCATCGGAGCTCGGGTTGATGGACTGCTGTTTGATGGTCAATTTGCACTTAGCCACAGCAGACCCGTAGTAGCTTGTTCCAGGATAGCCAGCGATGACAGTGTAAGTACCGACCTCGGTGGGCAGCCCCTGTATGGGCAAAAACTTACCCTCTGGTATATACATAACCTCTACCGAGCTAGGATCAAGAATCTTACTGCCCGCGGTAACAGTGAAGGTAGGCTCTGCCTGGCTGCCGGTATACACAACTGACTGCTCAGAGTCGGTAGTGCCATCGAAAGAAATGGTCAACTCGGTATCGACACGAGCAATCCTAAATCCACGAGTGATGGGCTTAGCGAGGTAGTTGCCGCCAACCTTGGTAACAACTTGGCTGTAAAGGCCGGGTTCGGTGGGATGCTCGGTGCTGGAGTACACATTTCCATCGTAGTCCGTGCCGATGAAGCGGCTGGAAACGTACTTCTGCTCCTGGTCCGAAGCTTTCTCTTCGTTCACATAAAGAGTCGCCCCGAAGTCAGAGGTCTCAACACTATCGACAGTCAGCTTCCAAGGAAGCTCCTCGTTGAACTTAAGCTCAACATTCTGGGTGGCCGGAGCGATGGTGAGGTAGCCCACCGCAACGTCGTTGGCGTAGTTGGGGTTAACGGTTACCGCAGCAACAGCATACACGCCAGCCTGATCGGGGGTACCGCCAAGGACGATCTTGGAGTCCATTACGCCCGGAGCAATCTCGTTTACGGTCTCGAGCACCTTACGGATGTCGGAAATAACTTCATCTGCATCTTCAACACCGAATGCCTTAAGTGCAAACTCGATTGATTTCTCTACAAACGGATTATTCAGTTTGTCCAGAAGTTCTTTAGGCGAAATCCCATCGATTCCCAGAATCTCTTTCAGAGGATCGGTCAGCTTGCCAAGATTGATGCTTACATACGAGCTACCGGAGCCATCGATGCCTACGATAGCGTAGATAGGCCATGCTTCATCGGGGCTAGCGGACACAATGGGCTGGTTGAAGCTGCCGCCGTAGGTGATGCTCTGGGAATCAACGGATACCTTTGCATCGCCCTTGGCGATCTGTACCTCTACCGTTAGCTCACTGTTCTTGTACTCCCCATTGCCGGGGTACTTAACGGTTACATACTGCGTGCCAACCGCGCGGTTGAAATTGCTGTAGTCGAACTCAACCTGAGGCTCGTTGATTTGGTTGTCGCTCTCGTCATAGACCTTCGGAGCAATCGCAGCCTCGATGGCCTTCTTCAGATCAGCCTCGGGTGCGTACTTAACCGAAACGGTTTTATTTGCCGTGATATGGGTGGGCGTACGGCCATCAATGATCTGGATGCTGAACTCACTGCTGAGTTTGCAGTACTGCGCATTGCCGTTGTAAGTGATGCGGATGGTTTCGTTGTCCTTGGCGCCGAACTTATGGAGGGTAAACTCGTATGGCCCGGGTTCGAAGTCGAGCGCTTTCCAAGTAAGATCTGTCAAACCAGCTTTATACTCAATCGTCAGATCATCGGCAGAAATGTTAGAAGGAACGCTGCCGTCCAGGTCAAGTACGCCGTCAATAACGCGCTGCTTGACCTTGTCCTTGTTGGTAAGGCCCTTCACTGCGGCAGAGGGGTTTTCCTGCGGCTTTAGTTTGCACTGCTTGGTTTCGATGGAGAGAGTGTAGGTTTCGTTTTTATCGAGATCACTTGGGATGGTGAAGGTTGCCGTACGGTACTCACTATCTGCAAAGGATTCTGCGGTAAGAAGCTCATATCCAGAGTAGCTCCCGCCGGCTAGTTTTACGGAAGTAACCGCATAACCATCTTTGGGCGTTACCGATGCAGAAGTTTCAAAACCGACTGAGGTTTTGACACCCTGATTAGGAGCAGTTACAACATCGTTGCCAACGGTTACCTTATCTGCGCCAGCTGCATCATAATCAACGGTAATCGTTGCTTTGGGGGTCTGATACTCCACGTTTACAGTGGAATTCGCTTCAGCCTTAATGGAATAAACGCCGTTTACCGGGGTAAGAGTTTCACCGTCGCACGTAACCACTGCGTCGTAATACACGCCTTCAGTACCGGAGACGGCAACTTGCTTCACCTTGAATTCCACGTCAGTACCGTCATCGGATGTCAGTTTGCTCAGCAGATTGCCATCAACGTCGGTTGCGCCAGCATCATCAATGTTGGATTTGAACGTGGTGTCCCACTGCTTTTGGAAGGTGAGGGTACCGACTGTATCCCAATCCCACTCATACCACTTACCGACACACTTGTACATTTTGACTTCGTATTTACCATTTGGGGTAAAAGAGTCAGGATTTACCCACAAGTAGATATCTTTGACCGTTCCATTTTTATCAACAAGTTCAAAGTACGGTTTTGTCGATACTGGATAACCGAAATTGTTAGCAAGTATCCCGTATACATCATTTGTGTTGTATTCCTTCGTATCGGGATTATACCGCTCAACAACATCCTTGTTATCACCCGCAATGCTTATGCCGTCATCAGCAGCGAGGTTGATCGCGTTGGCGTCGTTTGCGTTATCGGAGATGCCGTTGCTTTCCGAAGGGGTAGCGGGATCTGTCGCAGTTTCATCCGCAGACGTCTCGTTGTCGGAAGCGTCCTTGCCAGAAGCTTCGGCATCGGAAGCGGTGTCCCCGTTTTCGGTAGCCTTGGCCTCGTCGGCGGCCTGAGCCTCCTGCTCTTGGCCCGTCGTGGCTGCTTCAGCCTTGCCGCCGACTGCTTCGCCAGCTGCCGCGTACGCGCTTATGGGCACCAATCCCATAACCAACGTAATGGCAAACAGGACAGACAGCAGCCGCTTCGCCAAAGGCTGGCAATTGGTGTTGTTCATACCCACCTACCCCTTTCTTCACAGTTGTATATAGTTATTCAACGTAATTTACACATTTTAGATTTGGAC
>CAVDWN010000163.1:0-3762 GCA_963612535.1 Sphaerochaetaceae bacterium | reverse complement strand
CGATTGACCAATCATGGTGCTTGCCGTAATATTTACGACTGCTTATGAGATGCGCCGTTAGCTCAGCTGGTAGAGCAGGGGACTTTTAATCCCAAGGCCGCGGGTTCGACTCCCTCACGGCGCACCATCGCAACATCGGCCGCAGCCTTGTTCGGGCTGCGGCTTTTTTGCGCCTCATGGGCGAAATGCTCAGCGTTGTCGGCTAAGAACCATCCGATGGAAAAGCCGGATGGCAGTTCAATTCGGCCCCCGCCGCCCCCCGCCGCCGCCCTTGCCGAACATGTGATGGCCTTGTGGGGTTTCCTTGCAAAAAAACAAACGGGTTGGTAGACTTTCCATTTGCGTTTGACTACCTACCTGTATCAAAGGAGCTGTCTTGGCTAAACAAGATGCAATCGAGCTTGAGGGAACTGTTGTAGAAGCCCTTCCGAACGCCATGTTCAAGGTCGAGCTCGAAAACGGTCATGAGATCTTGGCCCATATTTCCGGCAAGATGCGCATGCACTACATCAAGATCCTCCCCGGCGACAAGGTCCAGGTCGAGCTTTCCGTGTACGACCTCGATCGCGGTCGCATCACCTATCGCTACAAGTAGGAAACGCTATTTCACCAAACCAACTATCGCCTGCGGCTGGGCGTGGTAGATAAAAAGAAACACATTACCGAAAGGAAAATGATATGAAGGTACGTCCTTCGGTCAAGAAAATGTGCGACAAGTGCAAGATCATTCGACGTCATGGCAAGGTCCTCGTAATCTGCGAGAACCCTCGTCATAAGCAGCGTCAGGGTTAAAGAGAAAGGGAACGTATTCATGGCACGTCTCGTTGGTGTCGACCTTCCTCGCGACAAGCGCATTGAAGTCGGCTTGACCTATATCTACGGCATCGGCCTTACCACCTCCAAGAAGATCCTCGCAGAAACCGGCGTTAACCCGGACACCCGCGTGAACGATCTCACGGAAGATGAGCTTTCCAAGCTTCGCGATTACATCCAGGCAAACCTCACCACTGAGGGCGACCTGCATCGCGAGGTTTCCCAGAACATCAAGCGCCTCATGGAGATCGGCTGCTATCGTGGCCTGCGCCATCGCCGCGGTCTTCCCGTTCGCGGTCAGCGCACTCACACGAACGCTCGCACCCGCAAGGGCCCGAAGCGTCAAATCGGCGGCAAGAAGAAATAGGGGTGTAACTAGTGGCAGCTAAGAAAAACGTACGCACGCGCATCAAGCGTTCTGACCGCAAGAACATCGCTGTTGGCGCTGCGCACATCAAATCCACTTTCAACAACACGATCGTCTCCATCACGGATCCTCAGGGCAATGTGATCTCCTGGCAGTCCGCTGGTACCGTCGGCTTCAAGGGCTCTCGTAAGTCCACGCCGTTCGCAGCCCAGATGGCAGCCGAGGCAGCGGCTAAGACCGCTATGGAGCATGGCCTCAAGAAGGTCGCTGTGTACGTGAAGGGCCCCGGCTCCGGTCGCGAGACCGCTATCCGCTCCCTTCAGGCAGCAGGCCTCGAAGTAGCCAGCATCCAGGATTGCACCCCCATCCCGCACAACGGTTGCCGTCAGCGCAAGCGTCGTCGCGTCTAACTGAAAGGATCGATACACTATGGCAATTAATAGGACTCCGGTTCTCAAGCGTTGTCGCCAGCTCGGTCTGGATCCTGCTGTCCTCGGTTACAGCAGCAAGAAGGAATCCATCCGTCAGCCCAAGCGTCGTCGCAAGGAATCCGAATACGGTATGCAGCTGCGCGAAAAGCAGAAGGCCAAGTTCATCTACGGCGTTCTGGAAAAGCAGTTCCTCGGTTACTTCAAGCGCGCTAAGTCCATGCCCGGCGTTACCGGTGCAAACCTCATGCGCATCCTCGAGTCCCGTCTCGACAACGTTGTATTCCGCCTTGGCTTCGCCAAGACCCGCAAGGAAGCTCGCCAGATCGTGACCCACGGCCACATCCAGGTGAACGGCCGCCGCGTGGACATCCCGTCCTTCCGCGTGCGCCCCGGCGACCTTGTGGCTGTTGCCCCCAAGGCCAAGGAGCTTCTAGTAATCAAGTCCGCACTCGTTTCCAACGAAGGCGTTCAGGTTCCTGCATGGCTCGAGGTTGACATCGAGAAGCTTCAGGGCAGCGTTCTTGCTCTTCCCGAGCGCGATCAGATCGATCTCGACATCAACGAGCAGCTTATCGTCGAACTTTACTCGAAGTAGCAAACGCATTGCGGTTTATTAAGGAGGCTTATTCAATATGACAGAGTTCATGAGGCCGACAGTAACGATCGAAGAGGTCAACGAAACCGTTGCCCGCTACGTCGTAGAGCCGCTAGAGCGTGGCTACGGTTACACTCTTGGCAACTGCATGCGTCGTGTTCTGCTCTCGTCTTTGGACGGAGCGAAGGCGACCGCCATCCAGATCGATGGCGTCCAGCATGAGTTCACCACCGCCGAGGGCGTGATCGAGGACATCACCGATATCGTCTTGAACGTCAAGGGTCTGGTATTCAGCGCCCTTAACGGCGACATCAGCGAGGCAACTGCGCATGTGCATGCCGAAGGCCCCTGCACCGTCACGGGCGCTGATCTCGAGGTTCCCACTGAGTTCACCCTCATCAACCCCGAGCATGTCATCGCAACCGTTGCTGATGGCGGCACGCTTGATATGACCGTCCGCATCGGCGTAGGCCGTGGGTACGTTTCCGCTGAGCGCAACAAGCGCACGGAAGATCCCATCGGCATCATCCACGTTGATTCGCTGTTCTCGCCGGTTCGCCGTTGCACCATGGGTGTCACCGATACCCGTGTTGGCCAGCGCACCGACTACGACAAGCTTGTTCTTGAGGTTGAGACCGACGGTTCCATCAACCCCACCGAGGCTGTGTGCCGTGCTGCGAACATCATCAACCAGTACATGGGCGCATTCCTTATGCTCGATGAGGTTGAGGAAGACGAAGAAGGCGAAGTGGTTTCCATCTTCGCTCCTGAAAACCAGGAGACGAACGCCGAGCTCGACAAGCAGATCGAGGACTTGGACCTTTCCGTCCGTTCCTACAACTGCCTGAAGCGCGCCGGTATCCACTCCGTGCGTCAGCTGGTCGAGTACTCCGAGAACGACCTGCTCAACATTAGGAACTTTGGTGCGAAGTCCATCGAGGAAGTGAAGGACAAGCTCATTTCCATGGACCTCAATTTGAAGCAATAGGAGATTTTAAGATGAGGCACAACTACAAGGGCCGTAAGCTTGGCACCGACTTCAGCCACACCAAGGCAATGAAGAAGAGCCTTGTTGCCGCTCTGTTCACCAACGACCGCATCAAGACGGTCGAGGCTCGCGCCAAGGAGATCCGTCCTGATGTGGACAAGATCATCACGTGGGCCAAGAAGGGTGACCTGCATTCCCGCCGCCTGGCAATTGCCAAGCTCGGCGATAAGGAACTGGTACGCGAGGTATTCGAGAAGGTTGCCCAGGGTCAGTTCGCTGACCGCCAGGGCGGCTACACCCGCATCATGAAGCTTGGCAACCGCAAGGGCGACAACGCTTCCATGGTAATCATGGAGCTCGTTACCGAGCCCTGCCAGCCCAAGGCCAAGGCTGAAAAGCCCGCTGCCAAGAAGGAAGCTCCCAAGAAGGAAGAGAAGCCTGCTGAGGAGCCTAAGGCAGAAGAGGCAGCAGCCGAGGAAGCAGCTACCGAGGAAAAGGCTGAATAACCTTTCCACGTTTGCATTGCATCTAGCTCTTAAAAGGGATCCGATTCGTTCGGGTCCCTTTT
>CAVDWN010000162.1:0-3767 GCA_963612535.1 Sphaerochaetaceae bacterium | reverse complement strand
GATGTATGCAGCTGCTGAGTTCAAGCCCAGCGATCACCCCACCCCTAAGCTCGCAGGGTTGCCGTTCATGTCTCCATTATGGGATTCGTCATATCGGGATTCATCGTGGCTTAAATTTACATTAAAATCCTCGATAAGCGGGCTGGGATATTTGGAATACTGGCTTCCCTCTATGGTTTATAGGGTTGTTTTTGCTGTGCTTGCTGTCGGCTTGATCAGCTCAATCGTTCCGAACAATAAGGCTCCGCTGCTTTCAGGTGGCAAATTCTCGTCTGATTATGTTCGCCGGCTTTTGGTTGTGGCGTTGGTGCTCAGCGCGATTGCACCGCTGCTTTTTTCGGCTTATCGCTCTTGGGCAACCGACTACCAGCCCCAGGGACGCTATATCATTTCAGCCTGGATTCCCCTGTTAATATTCTTCGCGGCGGGCGTTGAGCGTTTAACCGGAACGTTACATCGTCGCTCCTCCACAAGATGGCTTGCTATTGGGCTTTGGCCTGCAGCTTCAATTGTCTTGTTCGTTATGGCCGTTGTTTCGTTTAGCTCAGTTTGCTTTAACGGAATTGGTTGGGGCTACGCTCCTGCGGATGGGCCATCGATAATGGTCGGGCTGTTTTGATCTCTCCGCTTCATGTCGTATGTTGACTTTCTTTCATTCTTTTAGTGAGGTTTCGAAATTGACCATGGCAATCCTTCTTCGGCCCGTTGTCGCTGACTATTTGGTGGGGGTCTGGGCTGGTTTGGCAAGGGGGTGACAAGTCTTTCTAAAGCTAAGATTAGGTAACCTGAGGCAATGTGAGATGTTGATCAAAGGTGATATCTCTGTGGATGGGATTGAGCTCAAGATATTCGGTAAACGTTGTTGGAGAGGGTGGCACATTTGGGTAAGCGATCAAAGATAGGCGATAAATTGGTAAAGCTAGCTAAGAGGGATGTTTCGCCATGTCTCAAAATCGTCCTTGAACTGATGTTGGTCGCTGTCGGTGTATTGGTGTGCGCTTTCTATTACCAAGATAGGTTTATTTCAAACGCTTTAGGAAATGCAGTCTCCTTTTTCTCTTGCTTTGTTTTATCTGATGTTGTTAGGGCGAAAGTAAAACATCGTAGGCCGATAGGAAAGCATTCGACAATATTACATGATGTGATAGTGACTATTGGTTTTCTGATTATCCTGCTGGTTGGTTCTATTGTCTTTGGGTTCGTTGTTGCTTGGATGATTGAGCATTTGGCTGCTTAGCTACCGCGGTTATTGCTGTTGGTTACTGTTTCCGGATAATCGATTATTCATCATCGTTACCGCCAGTATTCTCGGTCGTTTCCGCTTCCAGTTCCTTTCTGACTGCTATGCAGTCAGAAAGTCAGAAAGGAAACCTCGGGAGGGGCCAATGCCCGTGAACTGGGTTTTATTCACTTTGGCGGTATTTTATGTTGGCTAGCCCTTGCGCTCATGCCTCCCTGCCGATGATCGCTTTACGCGGGTTTCGACCAAAGACAATTGCCTTTGAACCATTTCTCTAATGTGGCTTTGCGCCTAATGTCCATTGGATATCGCCATGGCCTGCGCAAGCAGGCAAAAATGTGAAATGAGGAATTGATGATGTCGATGATATCGTCTGGTGCAGTTTCGATACTGCCTTTTAACGAAATATCGCTTAGGGTATGAATGCTTTCTTGGCTCAATTGAAAATTGATTCCTAGATTGCTGTCGTTTATGTCGATGAACTCGAAGTGCTCCATTTCGCTCTCCAGTTTGGCGAAGGCTCTTGCAAGGTGCACACATTGTTTGATCATCGCATGTTTCTCCAAATTATCTTTCTGAAATTTCGAAGATCTGATTTTTTCAATAAATAGATCGCGTGAAACTTCCTGCGATAAGGGGCTTGATGCTTCATGTGACAATGGGATGCCGTATAGCCTGGCTATTGTGGAAAGACCCCATTCCACCTTGCATATGTACAAGTTGTATACTTCAAGTTGCTTATTGAGCGTTCTGTTTCTCATTGTTTCTTTGTCCCAAATATCTTTTTATAACGAGAAGGGGGAAGGAGCCAAGAACTATCGAGATCGCTATAGATGGGATTTCATTTGCGGTTATCGCTCCGGCTATAGCTGCGAGGGCTAGAACTGCGGCGCAAACTAAGGCAAAAGGAACAAGCAGGTAGAGCCAGTAAATCAAGTACTTGAGACAACGCTTCCCGCGACGTAGGAAACGCCTCAGAGGGAACCAACGAAGTTTTATAAGTGCAACTATGGTGTTTTTCCTGGAAAGCCCATAGACTACGCCCTCGAAATCGATTCCTTGTTTGAAGTTTTTTTGGCGCTAAACCCCTCAATTGGCCAATCCTCCCATACCTACATTATGTGAGTTGGGCTCGAGCCCCCTCAGGCATCGGGATTCTTTTTGTCGATAGAGTCTTCGATCTTTTCGATTCGTTTGTTGATCCTAGAAAGACCGTAGAGCCATTTGCAAAATGCGAGTAAGGCGCCAATGCCAATAACGCTTATTATTCCGGTTACGGTTTGGGCAGCATTGTTGAAAATGTCTAGTCCGAAGAGGGAGCTCAGGCAGTAAACAGAGGAGAAGGCAAGGGTGGCTGACAGAAAAACGATGACATAAAAAAGCAAATCCATAGACTTAGAGAAGCTTTCGGAAATTTTACGCTGTACCTCCTTTTCGGCTTGAAGGAGCTCAAGCTCTTTCGACATCTCTTCGATGGCGGTTTCGAGGGTGTAGACCTTTTCGCTCAGTTCGTGCATTTCGTTCCCTTGCCTGACTAAGGCATCAGCGAGGTCGGCATATGGGTTGACGTTCGAGCTTCCGTTGAGGCCCCTGATCGGTGCATTTGACGTAGACGCGGAGCTTGTCAGGTAGAGAGATTGCGGGTCAAGGTTGGAGGATAGCATCATTAAATCAGCTCATCATTGATAGTTTCCTTCGACAGATTGAGTATAAAGTCAACCGTTTCCCGTCCTATTATCCTTCTTTCTTGGTCGGAATTAATGTCTATAGAAGTTAAAATTCCTTCATACGGAATGCTGTCGATAAGAAATTTGCCGTTCCTAACTGTTGTGACACGATTGTATTTATTGCCGCCATCGAAAAACGGATCATTCAGTCTGAACATGGCTTCATTACAATAGCCACCATGCTTCATTGTGAGGCATTCGTCACATATTACCTTTGCGGGTTCGTCAACAATTTCGATGTACGAGGTTGTACATCCGAATCGAGAAAACTCATTGTCTTCACAGAGTCTAGCGAAGCTACTTTTTATCATTTTATAAGATTTGTTCCATAGGAAGCGTGCTTTATCGCTCGACCAGTTGAACGTCATGTCTATTCGCGATCGTGAGATATTTATTGACGAAGAGCCGTCTTTCGACCTTGCCACGACGGAGGGTACTTCGGTGGCTATTTCCTGTGGGACCGGGATTACCAAAGGGTCTTCTAGCTCAAGTGGCGAAATCTGCTCCTTTATGGACATATAGACATCCAAGCAGCTGGTGATTTGCTCTTTAAAGAAAAGAGCGAATTGAGCGCCAGACAAGAATTTTGATTCCATAGTCGGTCTTCCTTTGCTAGGCCTGCTGCAAATACGTTGAGCGAAAAGAGTGGGGGCTATCCGATTGGGCTTTATTGTAACAGCATCTCATTTCCCGCAAAAACCGTGCAGCCTGGCAACTGCTTGCAGATACCCTATACAATGAAGCATCGTGATAATTTCGGCCGCGGGCTTCGGCAAACCACCCAGCCCGCACCATAAACG
>CAVDWN010000161.1:0-3772 GCA_963612535.1 Sphaerochaetaceae bacterium | reverse complement strand
ACCTGTTCGGGGTTGAAGCCCATATCGCGGCAGAATTCCGCCAGCTCAACCGCCGCTTCCAACGTGGAGCCGGGGTGCGAGCTCATAAGGTAGGGAACCACGAACTGCTTCAGGCCCAGCTTCTTGTTCGCAGCATCGAATCGGCGCACGAATTCCTGGTAGGTGTCGTTGCTGGGCTTGCCCATAACCTGCAGCACGTCGTCGCTCACATGCTCGGGAGCCAGGCGAAGCTGCCCGGAAACATGGTGCTGCGCCAACTCGCAGATGAACTCATCAGCATGCTTGTCCAGCAGTACGTAGTCGAAGCGCAGGCCGCTGCGCACGAACACCTTCTTCACCCCCGGAAGGGCACGCAGTTCGCGCAGCACTTCCAGGTAATCGCGATTGTTAACCTGAAGGCTTCGGCAGGGCTTCGGCGCCAGGCAGCGCTTGCCGCGGCAGGCGCCCTTGTCCAACTGCTTGGGGCAGGCGGGTTTGCGGAAGTTTGCGGTAGGACCGCCCACATCGTTGATATAGCCCTTGAAGTCGGCATCTTCAGTGAGCGCCTTCGCTTCTTCAACCAGGCTTTCCTTGCTGCGGCTCTGGATTATGCGCCCCTGATGGAACGCCAACGCGCAGAACGCGCACTCGCCGATGCAGCCGCGGTTGCTGGTTAGGCTGAACTTCACCTCGTTGATGGCGGGGATGCCGCCCGCAGGTTCGTACATGGGGTGGTAGGCGCGCTCGTAGGGCAAGCGGTACACCGCATCGAATTCCGCGGTTGAAAGCGGCGTGCTGGGAGGGTTCTGCACCACGTACAGGTTGTCTTGCTCGTAGGGCTCTACCAGGCACTTCCCGCTGAACGGGTCCAGGTTGCGGTACTGCATGCGAAAGCTTTCGGCATAGCGCAGCTTATCGCTTCGCATGCTCTCGAAGGAGGGCAGCTCAACGTAGCCGTCTGCCACACCCTCCAGGTTATGGGAGCGGAAGGCCGTGCCCTCGATCCAGGTTATCTGGGCAATGGGGATGCCGGCATTCAGGGCATCGGCGATGGCGACGATCGACTTCTCCCCCATACCGTAGCTGATCATGTCTGCGCCGCCGTCGAGCAACACCGAGCGCTTCAGCTTGTCGGACCAGTAATCGTAGTGGGCAAGGCGGCGCAGCGAAGCCTCTACCCCGCCCATGATTATGGGGGTATCCCGATAGGTACGCCGAATCAGGTTGCCGTACACCACCGAGGCATGGTCGGGGCGCAGGCCCATCTGGCCGCCAGGGGAATAGGAATCGCGGCTGCGGTGCTTCTTGGCAACCGTGTAGTGGCACACCATGGAATCCATGTTGCCGGCGCTTACCAAGAAGGCCAGGCGCGGCTCACCGAACACATCGATGCTGGCTGGGTCGTGCCAATCGGGCTGAGCGATGACGCCCACCTTATAGCCGTTGGCTTCCAAAAGGCGCGTGATGATTGCCATCCCGAACGAGGAATGGTCCACATAGGCATCGCCGCACACATACACGAAATCGCACTGATCCCAGCCGCGCTCTTCCATTTCCTTGCGTGTTACCGGCAGAAAAGCCACCCTGCATCCCTTCGAAAGCCTATAAACGCCCCCATTTTATCGAAACGGCACCAAGGGGTGGCGAATGTGCAGCTGACCCGATTGCGCGCTAAGCCCTTGACCGCAGCCGCGACAGCATCCGCAGCGATCTGCTGCTGCTCGTCAGCTGAAATGGATGTCTGGTCATCGCACCTAGCGTCTAGTTGGATTCATCCTCGCTGTTGGACTTCGCCGACTTGATCTTGGCCTGGATCTTCTCGACAGCGCCACCGGCAAAAGCTCCGGCGCGGCTGCTCTTGAGCACCACGATGCCCAGAATTGCCAGAACCAGCACCAGCCACACCCAAATAGTGGTGCAAATGTAGTCGGTGACCAGCAGCGATGCAATTCCTTCGCCAAACTGGCTGACGAATGGCAGCGAAGCAAGCGTTTCCCCAAGGTAATCGTTTGCCAGCATCTGCACCAACTGCTGGCTGTACGAGCTTACGAAAAGGTTGCACGCAAGATTCAGGATATAGATAAGGACGATGAAGAAGAGGCTGGAGCCTACCATGAACTTGAACGAGCGCAGCAAGTAAGCCGGTTTGGCCTTGTTGCTGATTACCCGAACCAGGCCGATAACCCCCAGCACCAGCGGCGTTGCCCAAACCGCAACAAGCAGCAGAACAACCACTGCGATAGCAGCTATCACACCAGGCCCAAGCTCTACGACGTCGCCGTTGACCATGCCCACCAGCTGCGAAACGAAGATCGCGAATTCGGGAATCGAATACTCAGCAGGAGACGACAATCCAGTGATGCTCGAAGTGGCCTGGATTATCGTGGTGACGATAGGAAACGAGATCCAAGCAAAGAACGAAAACAGCATGCACACGGCTGTGATCACGATTGCGATTGTGCGAAGGCCGCCCGTTTCGACCTGCTCGCCATCGGCATAAAAATACGATTCTTTGGTTTTCATTGCAGCATATCCTCCAAATTGCCCCCGCAACAGCCCTTATGCGCTGATGCCGCGTACGTACCAAAATCAACTGGTTTCGAGCCTAGCACATAAGAAGCCCGGCATGCAGCTGAACGGGCGATCGCCACGTTACTCAAGCAGCAAGGCGATCTGCCTATTCTTAAGGCGGTTTACCGCATCGAGCTTCCACTTGGGGTAATCGAAACCGGGATCTGCGTACTCGAAATCCTTCAGCTCGATAAGCTTCGCCTTAATGCTCGACGTCATAACAGCGCGGGCAATGGCGATGAAATCGGTGCCGATCTTGGGTCCGATCATGCCCACGTATTGCTCGAAATCGTCCTGCTCCATCATCATGGGCAGGCAGGCCATGTTGTGGTCGAACAGCGGCGCCATGCGCAGCACTTCGCCCGAGGCGTTGTCTACCAAGAAGCCGTAGTTGCCAGCATGGCGATCGACGTTCGCCATAACCGCGTCCATCACGATCATCTCGCGAAAGCTTTCCTCGGCACCATGCTTCGCCGAGAATTCAAGCATGTCATCAACATCGAAGTTGCGATTGAAGAAACGATGAGCGGAAACAAAGCCCAGCTCTTCCGAGGTGAAGATAGGGCATTTGCAGGCAAGCTTCCCATGGAACTTCATAAGGCTATAAGGCACGTGATCGACCTTGGCAGCCTTAAGCAAATCAGAAGCAAGCACCTCCGAATACGGCTCAAACCCAGCGTTGGCGTAGCCGGTGGAACCGCGCTTAAGAAGCTCTATCTGATTCCCTTCGCGAATCCAACATTTGGCGAACGAGCCAGAGGTGGCGAACTCCGGCGAGGTAGGCGAATTCTCGCGGCCGTACATGCCTGTGCCGTCGAAAGCGATACGCGCAATTACATCATCGAAGGGGTTGCGATACAGGGATACGTCTTCCCATGTAAGCACTTCATCTTCTCGCTTCATCCAAAACGTGTCGGTAAGCGAGAGGCAGCGCACCATGCCAATGAAGTCATGGCGGGTGGTGAGCCCCAAATCGCGCATAAGCTTTTCGATTGAAGTGCGATGCTTCGCAATCTGCCGTCCGTCGATCCAGTCGTTGATGTCGACAAACGCATAGGGAAGATACCCACCAAAACGCTCAACCTCTGTATAACGATAATCGGAAAGGCGCTTTTCCTCCTTGTAAGTGGCAACCACCACGTCCTTGTTCATGAGCTGATACAGCATGGGGCACCTCCTTCAGGGCATACATCGTTTCCCCATTATAAGGCACTACGGAGTT
>CAVDWN010000160.1:0-3783 GCA_963612535.1 Sphaerochaetaceae bacterium | reverse complement strand
GGTGCACACCTCCCTTTCCCAGAAAAGCAACGAGATCAACCGCATAATCGAAGGCCTTCCCGAAGGCGGCTCTGTCGAAAGCCGGGATCTTAGGCGCAAGGGTCTTATCCGGGTGAAGTTCCTGATTGCCTACTGCAAACGCAAAGGAAGCCTTGTTGTGGCTCAGCGCGAGGGAACATCCTTCACCCAAGCGCAAGTGGAGCTCATCTTTGCAGAGGCGGCGGCCGATTTCCGTTCTATGGGCATAGAATGCGCTGCGCTTTTCCGCATCGAAGAATCCCTTTCGCCCGCCATGATGGCACAGCTCTACGATTGCGCATACGATTTCGCCTCGTTGGCCTTCGAGGCAACCGACCCAACCCTGCTGATGTTCGCCGAAAGCACCCATGGGCACGCCCTTACAGTCCGCATTGTGCTTCAGTGCGGCAACTGCCAAACGCTGCACCCGGCACTTCATTCCTTAAGCCAGAAGCTTGCCGAAGCAGGCATCGGCCACAGCTGTCTTGCAGAGCAGGATGAGCTCTCCATCAAGATGGAGCTGGAGGATGACGACCTATGAGCAACCTTTTCAACATAAAGGCTCCTGTGCTCATCGCGTTAGTCGTCCTGTTTTTCCTGTTGATGGCAGGACAGACGATGCACACCCTGCTCATAGCCACAAGGAAGGAGCGGCAAATTCCTCGCGGTGCGGTGCTGTATGAGGCGCTGCTGGTTATCCATTTGCTCATTGCCTGCTCTGCGGTTTGCTCCGCCTACGCCAACCACGGAGCGCTCCTGTTCAGGCTGAAGGCCCTATCCCTGCCCATCGAGCCGCTGATGTGGGTAAACGTCGCAGCACTTGCACTTGGCGCACTGCTGGCATTCACCAACAAGCGAGCCATAATGGCTGGCGAGCTTGCGGTTCTTGCAATCTGCATCCCGCCCATCGTCGATGCAACGGGGCCGTACAGCTGGCTTATCGCCCTTATCGATGCCTCGTTCTTCCTGTTCCGCGTAGCAGCTGCCCTGGCCATGGACAGAAAGCATCTAGGTTCCGCCATCACCCAGCTTTCCGTTGGCGAAGCAGTGAAGAAGCTGCCCGAAGGTGTCCTGTACATAAACCGCAAGGGAGCCATTGTGTTCATGAACGAAAGCATGCGCTCTTGCCTGCAATCCCTTGGTTTGGGCACAAGCCTTGCGGAGGGATCGCTTGTATGGCCGGGCTTGGAAAAACGAGCTGCGGAAAGCCCCGGTTCCCGCAATGCGCTTTTGCCCGAAGGAATACGCCTTGCCGTTTCCCCAGATGAAACCCGGTTCTTCTTCCACGATGAGGTAACCCTGCGACGCGCTGCCTGCGAGCGCATCGTAGCCATCGACGTTACGGTAGAGGAAAACCTGAACGAAAGCCTAAGCCGCGCCAACGCCGAACTCGAAGAAACGAACCGTGAGTTGGAGCAAGCACTAGCCGAACTGGAGCAAGCGGCGCAGGCGGAAGCATCGTTCGCCATGAAAACGCGCATCCACGACTCCATCGGCCAACGCATGACCATCCTGCACCACTACCTTGAATCCAACCCTGAAAATCCCCAAGCCGCCCGCGACATCGCCCAAATGATGCACAACATCACCGACGACCTTGCCTGCACCGCCCCCGAAGGCGAAGACGAGCTTACCGCCCTAGCATCCGCCTTCGCACTGGCTGGCACAGACATCCGAATAGAAGGTACGTTGCCCGAAACACCCGCCGAAGCCTCTGCCATCGTTGGCATAATCCGAGAGGCAGCAACCAATGCCCTGAAACACGGCCACGCCAAAACCGTATCGGTGCGCATTCAACATGACGGCACGGAAACGCGGCTTTCCGTCTCCGACGACGGAACCGGCGCTGATGGCTCCCTTGTCGAGGGCTGCGGCCTACCGCAGATGCGCCATGCGGCCGAAGCGCTCGGCGGCAGCTTTTCCGTCAGCACGGCAGCGCCCTTCACCGTATCGGCAGCTATCCCATACCCAGGAGGATCATCATGATCAACATCGTCATCGTCGAAGACCAGGCGATCCTGCGCGAATCGCTTTCCTGCACCCTGAACCTGCAAGACGATATGCAGGTTGTCTGCGCACTCGCCGATGCCACTGAAGCACTCGCTGCCGTTGTAGACAAGAAAGCAGATCTGGCGCTCTTGGACGTGTGCACGCAAAACGGGTCGAGCGGCATCGCCGCAGCCAAGCGCATCCGCGAAGAAGCGCCCCACACCAAGATCGTCATCATGACGGGCATGCCCGAAATCACCTTCATCGAGCAGGCGAAAGCCGCCGGCGCCGACAGCTTCGTGTACAAGAATGTGGGAACCGAAGAGCTGCTGAGCATAATCCGCTCCACTGCAAACGGGTACTCCACCTTTCCCAATACGAAGCAGAGCATGCTATCGGGGGCTTCCGCGCTCAGCGAAACCGAGATCGCCATATTGCGCCTGGTCTGTGAAGCGAAAACCCGCAAGGAAATAGCGGCGGAGCTGTACCTGAGCGAGGGCACTGTGAAGCGTCACATATCCGAGATCCTGGCCAAAACAGGCTACGACAGCATCCTGCGTCTTGCCGTGCACGCGGTTTCGCAGGGGCTCATCGTTCCCGGAATGGAAAAGCAATCCGATCGGCAGGCGTAGCCGTAAAAGCTGCACCCCCCTGCGCCACCCTCAAGTGCGGCAGCGGCGAACCGAGCGCGAATGCCCTATGCCCCGGCACAGCAAAACACCTTGCCCCTGGCCACAGCAAAACACCGTACCCATAAGCCCGTAAACCCTGCGCACGCGCTCCCACCTTTCGATTTGGGACATACGGCCCAAATACGCCCCTTCGTTGGGCCACAGGTCGCTTAATGCAGAAGCAGCTTCTTCCTATCATGGCATCACAGCCATAAGCAACGATTGCCGCAATTGCGGCAAAGGGATCTAAGAGAGGGTGTGGTTGCGATGAAAAGCATAGGGAAGCTGATTGCGGTGGTGGCATGCGCGCTGGCGCTGTGTTTCGCACTGGCAGGCTGCGATTCGAGCGCCGACCAGTACAAGAAGAACTTCCAGGGGAACTGGGAGCTTTCCGGCCTTAGCGAAGGCGACACCACCTATGGCGAAAGCGATCTTTCCATGCTCAAAGCCTGGGGCATGAATGTGTCGCTCACCATGAATGAGGATGGCTCCATGAAATTCGATTACTTCGGCGAAACCGCCGAGGGCAATTGGGAACCGAAGGACGCCAACACCGTAACGCTGAAGATGATGGGCGATTCCGTTGATGGAAAGCTCAGCGATGGAGCGCTTTCCATCGAAGTTGAAGGTGCATCCATGCAGTTCAAGAAGGCAGAATCGTAGGAGGTGCCAACGATGAAGATGAAGATTCTGGGCATAGCCGCATGTGCGTTGGCGCTCTGTTTCGCACTGGTGGGTTGCACGCAAAAAACCACCGACTTCACGTGGTACCAGGCAGCGGTGCCGGATGGCTACGAGATTGATGGCTATTTCGGCGACAACGCAGCCAAGGCACGGTTCCTAGGCGAAGACGGGAACAAGGAAATCCAAGTCGAATGGAACGGCGTGAAGGACGCGCAGGGCATCTGCGATGCGTTCCTTGAATGGGAAGGTTCCGATGCCGAGCAGCTGGATGACATGAAGCTTGGCAACTACACCTGGAAGGTGGCCAAGTACACAAGCTCCAGCTTCTCGAGGATCCAATTCTGCACCGATCTGCCCAACGGCCTGGTGGGCATAGTGGACACCAGGGGGTTCACCGAAGCCGACGATAAAACCCTGCAAG
>CAVDWN010000159.1:0-3828 GCA_963612535.1 Sphaerochaetaceae bacterium | reverse complement strand
AGCAAAAAGCTCGAACGCCGCAAGAGCCTTGCTGCTGCTGTCAGGGAACAAAAGCGGTCTCAAAAGCAAATCATCCGCGCCCTTGGAAGGATCCCCGATGTTGACTGAGCAACAGCAGGCTTTTGCCCGGGTGCTTGATCTTGTTGAAGAAGCGGGATGTATGCGTCATGTGATCTTGGTGGGGTCGTGGGCTGAATATGTTTACAGAGAGGCCGAGATCCTTCCGGACTTCATGCCTAATATCCGAACGATGGACGTAGATTTTCTTGTAAGGAATCTGCGCCGCCCAAATCCTGCGGCCTGTCTCGCTTCCCTTGCACGGGAGAGGGGCTTCTACGTGGAGTCCGACCGTATGGCGGGAACAACCAAGCTGCTTGATACGACAGGTCTCGAGGTCGAATTCCTTATAGGGAAGATGGGTGCTGGGCTGGAGCCCGCACTGAAGACGAACATCGGGGTTACCGCTCAAGCACTGAGGCATATGGATATCATCTCGAGAAATGTTGTTGAAGCGAACTGTTTAGGGCATGTTGTGGTTGTTCCTGCCCCTGAGGCTTATGTGGCTCATAAAATGGTGATTAACAATGAGCGTGGCATCAAGGCCGAAAAGGATGCACAGGCGGTAGAGAATATATTTCCCCTGCTAGACGAAGTTGTTTTCTCTGACATTCTGGGAAATCTCACAAAGAAAGAGATGGCAAAGGTTAGAGCTTTTGCGGAACGTCACGGTCTTCTTCTGAACCGATAAAGGCGGTTCCGCTCTATTTAGTACTTCTGATTCCATCAGCTGAAATGCGAAACTAAAGACGAAAACAGCCGAATGGCCAGTCGCGACCATTGATAGATTAAGCCATCGAAGGGGCAGAGGTGCCAAGGCGCTTCCAACACCGAGGTTGACAAGCTCGGCCACGTCGTCGGAGACGCCGCCCGAATCATTTAACCCTGATCCGCAAGAAACAGCGTCTCGCAGATCCTTGTGTGCAGTGTCTCACTTCATGCTGTTCACGTAAGGTGTCGGGGTACGTTACTTTCTGCTCAAGCACCGGCGGCTGCGCGAGTTGGACGCCACCAGCCCGCCAGCGTCACCGCGTCCCCGCCGAGCGCCACCTAGATCGACTCCATGCGCGAACCTCCCAAGCAAGATCTGCCCCATTTACCGCTCCCATCATCCAAGGCGGTCACAAATCAGCAGGGGGCTGAATGCCGGCTTCAAAGGGCGCGGTAGAATGGCGGGAAAGAAAAAACGGCAGCGTAAGCCATGTAAATCGACAACCACCAGGAAGGAACCTCCATGGGACTATTCGATAAAGGCTTCGACCCATTGGGTGAGATTCAGAAAGCGGCCGATTCTGCCGGCAAGGCCATCGGTGATGCAGCCGGATCCGCAGGCAAGGCCATCGGCGGTGCCGCCAACGCTGCCGGCTCTGCGGCCGGCGGTATCGCGGGAAAGGCCGGCCAGGTAGTTGGCGACGCTGCCAAGAGTATCCAGTCGGGCGCGTCGTCGGCGTTGGAGAATGCGGGGAGCCAGATCAAACAGGCCAAGGAAGAGCGAGAGGGCCACAAGAAGAACTTCACGACGATCGAGTCGCTGCAGCCCGTCGTGGACGTGGTTAACGACGCCGCGATGGCTCTTGATGACAAGAACCGCACGATTAGGGAAAGCGCAATCCCTGAGGTCGTGGCGGGAGCCCTCGGCGCGGGCGCAGGAGGCGCGGTGTCATTCATGGCATTGTACGGACTCGGCTCTGTCGGCCTTTCCGCCGCAGGCATAACGTCGGGCCTCGCGGCTGCAGGCGGCATTGTGGGCGGCGGCATGGTGGCGGGCGTGTTCGTGCTCGCGGCTCCGGTAGCCATTGCGGCTGGTACGGGCGTCGCGGTCGCGTCCCATCTCAAGAACAAGCAGTTGACCCAGGAGAAGGAGCGCCTGTACAAGGAAGCGCTCGCCAAGCACCAGGCGATCATCCAAGCACTTAAGGACGAGTCGGACGCAAGCACCGAGCGCCTCGAGTACCTGCAATCCCTCAACATCCTGCTCGAAAGGGCGGTGCGAGACCTCAAGAGCGATCTGGCGATCCAAGATGAGTAGGCACAAGTATTCAGACGACGAAAAGCAAATCAACGCCGTCCTTGCCCATCAAGCCGACCAAATCAAGTCGATCTCGTTCCCGCCGGCCGAAGAGGCAGAGGGCCGCATTGCCAACAGCGAGGAGCTGCTGGCATCTCTCGGCTACGACCTCCCACAGCGAAACAAGGGCGCAAAGCCCGTCCGTACCGGCCAGCCGCTCATGGTCCCCACATGGGACCAGATGGTAGACGAGGCCCTGCAAGCGGGCAAGGGCTCCGCCGAGCTCGAGGGCCTCTTCACGGAAGAAGAACTTCAGGCCAACCATGAAGCGATCTTTGCCCTGAACGAGCAGTACAACCAGATTCACCGCATGGATGCCATCGACGTGGCCATAGCCGCGAGTGCCGGCCTTCTGGCCGCGGCCGTGGATATCCTGCTCGTCGGAATACCCCAGAAGACCCACGGCGGCCTGAAGGCGGGTCCGCTTTCTGATTACATCCGGGACTACTTCGACAAGCGTTTCCCATCCGACGAGATGGAGAAGCTTGCGAACTCCAAGGTGAGCAAGGTTCCCTACGACGCCCAGGACAACAGAAACACCGTCACGCGGGTGGAGGGTCTATCGGCCTACTACCACAGGCTTCTGTCCCTCGGGCACGACCCGCTGCTCGGCTTCGTCATCGGCGTGTCGGACATCCTCACGGGCAGGATGACCACCATCGACAAGAGCGGCAAAATTGTATCCCAGGTGATGGAGTGCTACGCGGAGCGCAAGGAGGCCGATATTTTCGCCGCCATCGCGAAGCAAATCATCCATTTCAAATCGGATATAACGACCTCCATGGGCCTGCCCGCACCGCTCATGGGGCTGTTCAACCTCATGCAGTTCGGCAGCATAGGCGAAGAGGAACAGACGGTCGCGGAAATCGTCCAGGGCATGTACTACGAGGGCTACGACTTCATCCACTTCTGCTCGACCTCGGTTCCCGTCGCCATAGTCGAGGTCGTGGTCAGGCTTTGCTACGCCCTCCGGCGGATAAAGGATGGCGTGCCCGTCAAGGACGCCATCCCGTTCTCAACCGACCGCAGCAAGAACCCCAAGCTCGCGACGATGCTCTTCACCGCCCATTGCACAGCCACAGCCGTGAACGCCGGCAAGGTGGTCTTCACCGAGAACCCGGTGGCCATCAACTACCCACAGTGGGTTGCATTCGCAAAGTACTCCTACCAGCAGCTCAAGTGGGTCACGATAACGAAACCGGCCGAGAGCGACCAGTTCGTGCGCAAGGCCATCGAAGGCGAGCTGGCAGATACCTACGACGATATCGACCAGCTCTTCGGTGAGATATGCCCAGAGGCTGTAGTGATTAGTTGACCTCCACTTATCCCTGTCGCCACGGAGAGAGAGGAAGTAATGGTCACAATCAAGATTGTGAACGGGTTCCTGTGTGGCTCTGTGTGTGTGCCTGCGGAGGGGAAGCCAGTTACCCTACATTTCTTTAGAACTATCGGCAATGTAGGGTAACAGAGCAGAAGGCTGCTTGGCCGATGGTGCGGCCTTGGTGGCTATCAGTAATAGGCAAGCAGCCTTGTCCATACGCCGGTGCTGCCTTGCACATTGGCGAAGGTGCCTATCGCGTAGCAGCGGTCGGCTTGAACCTGGTCGAGGTTGCACAGGTTCTCTACCACCTCGACGCCGCCGCCAAGAAGTATCTTGTGGCAGGTTGGCTCGGAGCTATCGGGCGAAATTGCCTCACAGCCCA
>CAVDWN010000158.1:0-3855 GCA_963612535.1 Sphaerochaetaceae bacterium | reverse complement strand
GCTTTGACGGGAATGGTGCTTCGACCGCCTGCTGGGGTTGGGCAGCGTAGACTTCAGGTAGTTGCCGTAATCGAGCAAGGCGTAGTACCAACCCCGCGGGTTGTCCAAACTGCACGTGCGTTCCACGAAAGGGGCAATCTCCTTGTCGGGAACCTGCTCCCTTTCAGGGAACAGCTCGTGAAGGAACACGGTGCGCACATTGGTTTCCAGGTACAGCCCCGGCTCGTTGTAGGCGAAGGCGCAAATGCCGCCAGCAGTGGCCGGCCCGATGCCGGGAAGGGCCAGCAGATCTTCCCGGGAACGCGGAAGGGCGCCGCCGTAACGTTGCGAGCAAGCCTCTGCGCAGCTTTTGAGCGCAAGGGCACGGCGGTTGTAGCCCAGGCCCTGCCACATCTCAAGCACCAAAGAGGTTTCGGCACTCGCAAGCGCATCGACGGTGGGAAACAGGTCCAAGAACCTGCCCCAGTACTTCTGCACGCGCGACACCTGGGTTTGCTGAAGCATGATCTCGGAGAGCATGATGGCATAGGGGTCGCGCGTGTTGCGCCAGGGCAGGTCGCGGTACAGGCGCTCCCCTTCCCTCCAAACCTTGGAAACAAGCGCCCTTTCCCGCTGCGTAAGATCGGTTGCGCAGGTGCGAAAGCCCTCCATCAGCGCTGAGCCCAACCCATAGGGCAAAACCCGGTTACGCGTGCGCGGGCGTTCTGGGTACCGCGCAGCAAAACAGTGCCAAGGTGCACCCAAGCAAGCTCAAACCAAGCCGGCATTGAAGGCTAGCCCTTCAGAAGGTCGTCGAAGTTGGAGGTTTCCCGGCGGAACTCTTCCACTGCGATGTCTTCCATGGTTTTGTACTCGCAGGAATCGAGCGGCTGGAAGCTTGCCAGGCGCGCCATCACATCGTCGGAGGAAACAGCGCAGAACCTGCCCTTGGCAACGCTGTTGCGATACGCCTCTTCCACTGCTTCGTTGGCCACCATAAGGATCTCGAAGCGCGAAAGGGTATGCGAGAATTCCACCATGCGCGAAACATCGAGGCCACGTGCGGAGGGGTGCTGCGACTGCACCTCACGCCAAATGGCACGACGCTCGGCTTCGTTGGGCAGATCGACGTCGATCATGCGATAGGGGCCGATAAGCTCCCAGAAGAACGGATCGATGTCCTTGGGCTCGGATGCCGAGATCATGACGGTTGCCTCGGGGCTGTCGAGCGCGGTCTGGATAAGGGCAAGCGCTTCGCGGGCACCGCGGGAAAGCTGCATCTGGATAAGGCCCTGCACGGCAGATTCGGGCGTAGAGGTATCCACGGCCGGGAAGTCCCACAGGTCAAGGTCTTCGAGGATAACCGTGGTGGGCTCGTCGAAGCCGGTGCGCTGGAGCCCCTGCAGCCGCGGCTTGAAGTCGGGCGATGCCATAACGCACAGCACCACCTGCCCTTGGGCATTGTGGTCTAGGCGCATACGCACTGCCGGCATGTCGAGCTCGCCGGCCGTAGCAACCATGAAGTAGTTGGCATCTTCGCGGGCAGGGCAGCTGAACATCAGCGTTCCCACGCCTGGCATGCCGGAAAGGCCATGGCGGCGGTTGAGCATCTCTAGGAACTGGGCGAACTCGGGGTCGCGCGAGCGGCCGATGCCCATTTCGTTCATGGTGCGGATAACGCCATCGAAGCCTACCAGGTTGCGGTAGTCGAGCCTCTGCTCGGGCGCTGCTTCCGATTTGGAGGGGGCGAACTGGCCAAGGAAGGCAGAAAGCCCCGGCAGGTTGGGCAGCTGGATTTGAGCCGGATCGGCATCCGATTGGCCTTTCGGGGCGTCCGAGGCATCGCTTGCGGGAGCAGGCTCGGGCGCAGGAGCCGGGGCCGGATCGGAGGCAGGCGGTTCGCTTTCCTGGAATTCGCACAGCACATCAGGGGCCGCATCGAGCAGGTCCTGATTCACCATGTCGGCCATATCCTCTATAGCCTCGCGGTCGAAGCCGTATTCCTCAAGCTTGTCGAACGCCAAGCGCTGCAGCTCGTCGGCATGCTCGGTAACCTCGTCGGGATCCCAATAGGGCTCAAGCTTCTCGAAGATGTATTCGGCAAGGGAGCGCTGCTTGGTGCGCAGGGCCAAATCCCATGCCTTGCCCATACCTTTGAGCACCTCTTCGCCGGGAACAAGGTTCTCGCTCAAGGCGCGCTCGTAGGCGGCGAGGTAAAGATGGATGCCAAGGATGTTGTCGCCCTGCTCCACCGCCAAGGCGGCACGGCTCAGGTACGCCTGAGAAGAATTGGAACGGCTGTCCTGAGACGGAGCATTGCCGAAAGAGGATCCTTCGCTCATCGTGGTGCACCTCCTAGGCACATAGATCCCTAACCGGAAAGGGAATCGCACTTGCTTGTAAAAGCTGATTCTATAGCGCGGCATCCCCTACAGCAAAAATAGCACGGCAGCTTCCGCCAAAACCCCATAGCAACCCGTAGACGGCAATACGTTACGCAGGCTTTACCGCAGCACCGCTAATTCCAGTCGAGCGTTTTCCATCCATGCTCGGCGGCGGTGCGGCGCAGCGGTCGGTCGGGGCAAACGGCGAACGCCTCTTGCGCAGCGCCGAGCAGGGTGCGATCGGAATGATGGTCGCCATAGGCGTGGGTAAGCACCCAACCGCCAACCCCATAGCGCTCGTTTGCGCACTCGGTCAGAAGCGCAAGCTTCTGGCTGCCCTCCACCGGCAGCCCCAAGACGTTGCGCGTGTAAAGGCCGTTTTCATCGGTTGCCATGCGGGTTGAGAGCTCGTGGGTGAAGCCGTGGTGCTCCATGGCTTCCAAAACGATAGGCTCGAACGTGGCCGAGACCACCCACACTTCCCGCCCCTGGCTGGAATGCTTGCGGATCTCGTCATCGGCCTGGGAGCGGAAAATGCACTCGAGCCGCTCGTTGTAGAAGCGGCGCAGGAACGCATCCACCTCTTCGCGGGGCTTCCCTTCGAATGCGGTGAACACCGCGCCGCGAACCCAGCTTTCGTTCTGGGGAAGGCGGAACTTGTACGCAAGGCCCCAAAGCCCGATTTTCAGGGAGATGCCCTTGCCCAGAAGGCCCTGCTTCATCAAGGAGGTAACCAAGATAACCGGCGAGTTGCCCGAGATGCAGGTTCCATCGAAATCAAACACGGCGATTTCCACAGGCTTGTTATGAGGAGTTTCCCCCATCTGCGCATCCCTTCCAATAGGCTTCCGAACAGTAGTGCCACTATACCGCAAGCACAGGGCGGGCATTGCAGCGCGAACCGAAGGCGAAGATCTCGGCGCACAAAAAAGGCCCGCTTTAAGCGAGCCTTCTAAGTTGCTGATGGCGGGATGTACGGGACTCGAACCCGCGACCTCCGACGTGACAGGCCGGCGCTCTAACCAACTGAGCTAACACCCCTTGCTGCGACAGCGATAGCTAGTATACAGGAAGCAGAAATCTTGGCAAGAAGAAATCTGAAAAAATTTTCGCTGCATTGTTTGCGCAGGTCAGATAGCAACAATACTGCGAGGAGCCGTTAAAGGCGCTTGCCCTTCTTCCCCCCGCCAGGCTTGGCGTAATTCCAGGCCACCTTTGCGGCATGCTTCGCCACAGGCGCAGCCGCATCCAAGGCGAACAGCGCGACCTTCTTGGCCTTAGGGGCAACGACGGCAACCGCCGAACGCACCGCGGGCTTGCTGGCAACCTGCTCGGCGACCTCGGTAGCCTTGCCGCCAACCTTGCCCGCCAAGGCGGCCAGGCCGGCGATATCGCCGCCGCCCTCGAAGTACTCGATGGCAGCACGGCCGATGGCCTGTGTACCCGCATAGCCCATAGCGCCCTTCACAGCCCAACCCAGTACGGGAACCGC
>CAVDWN010000157.1:0-3901 GCA_963612535.1 Sphaerochaetaceae bacterium | reverse complement strand
GATAGTCTTTCAGCATGGGAACCGCGAACTTAACCAACCCGCGTCCTGCCGGCATTGGACGGTTTGGGCGCTTGTTGCTTTTAGCACCAGGAAGATGCGGTTGACACAGCACAAGGCGCAGTGCGAGTTTGCCTGCCTCTTGCTCTAAGGGGGATCGGGCAGCGCCTAAATCTTTTCGAGTGCCTGCTTTGCGGTTTCGAACAGCAGGTCAAGATGGTCTTCGCGGTGGTTCAGGCAAGGGATGTAGGTAACATCGGCCTGCCTGCCTTTCTGCATGCAGAGCGTTTTGAAGTAGTCGCAGGTGACGCTTTGTATATCGTAGAGTGATTCCAAGCAATCGGCCGAAAAGCCAGGGGTCATCATGGCCACGCGCGTGATGCCCTGCTCGGCCCATTCGGCCAGCTTGGCCTTAGGGTGCGGGGTAACCCAAGCATGCGGGTCCTCGAAGCGCGAATGGAAGGCGAGCGCCCAATCCTCTTCGGGGATCCCTAGCCGCTTGGCCACCTGCATTACGTCTGCTCGCGCCTGTTCCACGTAGGTGTCCCCGGCGTTCACATCGCTTAAAGGGATGGAGTGGAACGAGAACATCAGCTTGCTTCCCGGGCGGTATTCCCAGGTATCGCGGATGCTTGCCTCCAGTGCATCGACGTAGCCGGGGTTGGAGTGGTAGCCCTCGATGGCCTTTTCAAGCTGCAGGTTCGGGTGCCTGCGCATGGTTTTCTGGATCTTCCCCTTGCAGCTTTTCACGGTGCAGAAAGCGGTTTGCGGGAACAGGGGGAAGGCGATTATCTTCTTGCAGCCCAGTTGCTCCAGCTCGTTCAGTGCGGCATCGATGGAGGGGTTGCCATAGCGCATGCCCAGGCGCGCAACGGCGCTGATGCCCGCTTCCTCGAAGCGCTTGTTCAGCCCTTCTTCCTGGGCCTTCGACTCCAACATGAACGGCGAGCCCTTAGGCGTCCATATCTGCTGGTAGCGCGGCGAGGTTTTCTTCGGCCTGGTGCGCGCGATGAACAGGTGCAGGATGGGCAGCCAAAGCGCGCGGGGCATATGGATAAGGTTGGGGTCGGAAAGGAATTCTATAAGGTACGGCTTGATGTCTGCCGGGTCGGGCGAGTCGGGGGTGCCCGTGTTCATGAGCACGAAGCCGATCTTTTCGTTCTGCGAATCCATGGTTGCGACTATAGCAAAAACGGGATGGCGCCAAGGTGCGGTTGCGAAGCTTTCGATGTGCGGTGCGTCAGTGGCAGACGGGGCGCAGACGGCCAAGGGGCTTTATACTGGTAAATTACCCCGCAATCGTGGGGCTAAACGAAAAGGAGCTTACACGATGGCCTTTCTGTTCGGCTGCGAGAACGTGCATCTGGAATACCCCACCAAGACGATCTTCGAATCGCTTTCCCTGGGCGTCGAAGACGGCGACCGGGTTGGCGTGGTCGGCCGCAACGGCGATGGCAAGTCGTCGCTGCTGGGGTTGTTCGACGGCACTATCGAGCCCGACGATGGCCGCGTTCTGCGCACCGGCGGCGTGCGCTTCGCCTCCCTTCGCCAGTCCGATTCCCTCGAAGACGCCAAGAGCGTTGGCTGGAACGTGGTGGGCGATGTTCCCGAATACGAATGGGCAAGCGATGCGCGCATCCGGCAGATCGTGGACGGCATGATCGGCGACTTGGATTGGGAGAGCCCGGTGGGCACGCTTTCCGGTGGCCAGCGCCGCCGTGTGGACTTGGCGCGCGTGCTGGTTGCCGATGCCGACGTGCTGCTGCTCGATGAGCCCACGAACCACTTGGATGTGGTGGCCATCAACTGGCTGGCGCAGCACCTGAAGCAGCGCTTTTCCCGCGGCAGCGGCGCGCTGGTGGTGGTAACGCACGACCGCTGGTTCTTGGACGAGGTGTGCCTGCGCATGTGGGAGGTGCACGATGGCGTGGCCGAGCCTTTCGAGGGCGGCTATTCCGCCTACATCCTGCAGCGCGTGGAACGCCAGCGCCAGGCGCAGGTTGCCGAGCAGAAGCGCCAGAACCTTATCCGCCGTGAATTGGCGTTCCTTTCCCGCGGCGCTCGAGCGCGCTCCAGCAAGCCGCGCTTCCACGTGGAAACCGCCCGCGCCCTTATCGCCGAAGAGCCGCCGCTGCGCAACACCACCGAGCTGAAGCGTGCGGCCATATCGCGTTTGGGCAAGAAGTGCGTGGACGTTATCGACGCCTCGTTTTCCTATGGGCAGGCGAAGGTGCTCGACAACGTTACCTGGATGATAGGCCCGGGCGACCGCTACGGCCTTATGGGTGCCAACGGGGCGGGCAAATCCACCTTGCTCGACATCGTGCAGGGCAAGCTGCGCCCGCAGTCGGGCCGGGTGAAGATCGGCAAAACGGTGAAGTTCGCCTTCCTTTCCCAGAAGCTGGAAGAGCTGGAGCCCCTGAAGAAAGACCGCGTGCGCGAGATACTCACCCGCTACAACACGCGTTACATGATCGACGGCAAGGAAGTGAGCCCGGCACAGCTTTTGGAGCAGCTGGGCTTCACCAACGCGCACTTGAACATGCCGGTGGAAACGCTTTCCGGTGGCCAGCAGCGCCGCCTTATGCTGATGCTCATCCTGTTGGATTCGCCCAACGTGCTTATCCTGGACGAGCCCAGCAACGACCTGGACACCGACATGATGGTTGCCATGGAGAACCTGCTGGACACCTGGCCGGGCACGCTGATTGTGGTGAGCCACGACCGTTACCTTATGGAGCGCGTTACCGACGACCAGTTTGCCCTGATAGACGGGCATCTTACCCACTGCCCTCGCGGCGTGGACGAATATCTTGAGCTGCTGGACCAGAGCCGAGCGGCGAAGGCGGCGGGCAGCTCGGCATCGCCGAAGCCCAAGCAGGAGGTCTCGAACGCCGAAGAAGGCGGCCTTTCCGCTGCCGAGATGCGCGAGCTGAAGAAGCAGGCGCGTTCCATAGAGAACAAGATGAAGACGCAGGAAAAGAAGCTTGCCCAGGCCAAGGAGGACCTGCTGAAGGTCGATCCGTACGATTACGAGGCGCTGGGAGCAGCGCAGGCGGGCATCCACGAGCTGGAGGAGCGCATCGCCGCGCTCGAAGAGGAATGGCTCGAAGTTGCCGAGCAGATGGAAGGATAGCGACATGGACACTATGAGCATCACGGGCTCTACCCGCTTGATGGGCGTTATCGGCCATCCCATTGCGAATTCGGAGTCGCCGGCCATCCACAACGCCGTATTCCGCAAGCTTGGCTACGACTACGCCTATGTGGCGCTCGATGTGGAGCGCGACAACCTGGAAGCGGCCGTGCGCGGCATGGAAGCACTGGGCTTTCTGGGCTACAACGTGGCCACGCCCTACAAGAAGGCCATCGTGCCCTACCTGCACGAGGTTTCCCAAGTTGCCCAGATCATGGGCGCGGTGAACACCGTGGCTATCCTCGATGGCCGTTCTTTGGGCGATAACGCCGATGGCGCGGCGTTCATGCGCAACCTGGTGCTGAACGGCGTTGGCGTGGTGGGCAAGAAGATCACCATCCTGGGCGCAGGCGGCGTTGCCTCGGCCATCGCGGTGCAGGCGGCGCTCGACGGGGTTGCCCAGATAGACGTGTTCAACCGCAACGACAAATGCTTGGCGCAGTACCGCCAGGTCATTGCCCGCCTGAAGCAGCATTCGGACTGCCAGGTGGAACTGCATCCGTTAAGCGATACGGCCAGGCTGCGGGAATCGCTTCAGCAGTCGGCCTTGATGGTGAACGCCACCAGCGTCGGGTCGTATGCCCAGCCAGGCTGCCTTATCGAAGAAGGCGTTCTGCCCAAGGGCGTTGTGGTGGCCGACATGGTGTACACCCCGCGCGAAACCGAGCTGATTGCCATGGCGCGCAAAAACGGCAACCGCGTGCTCGA
>CAVDWN010000156.1:0-3960 GCA_963612535.1 Sphaerochaetaceae bacterium | reverse complement strand
AATTGGGGGCTTGACGCCGGTTGCCAACCCATGGGTTGTGGATATCCATAGTAAGGAACCCCAAATTGCGGGGGGATGCCTTGTGTGGGAGGAAACGCCCCTTGGGGTATCGCCTGCCCGCCGTTTCCGGTTGGGGGATATGGCTGCCCGTAGCCTGCCGTATGCGGGTAGGGTGCCGATTCGGGTGCTGGGGCGTTTTCCCTAGGCATGTATGAGGCGTCGCCTTGTGTGTTGGGGACCCCCTGCTGCTCACCGCTTTCCATCGGTTGCATATGTGGTGTGTTCTCTTCGCTCATGATGCTTTCCGATTATTCGAAAGGGGTGGAAAAGATTGAAAATCGCGGCTCGATTCAGCTCGATCCGCGTTGACCTTTTCAGCATTTTAGACAGCTATTCATTGTTTTTCAATCTTGCACAGCTTTACCAACAAGGCTTTTCCAAGTTTTCAACATTCTTTCAATAACATGTGGAAAAGTACGAAAACACGGGACGGCGATTCTTGAAAACCTGGAAAACAAGATGTGGAGCGGCGTGCGGTCGGCGCTGCACCCTGTATATTCAAGGCGTATCCGGTGTTCCGGTGAATGCCTCCGCCGAGGATTCGTGTTGGAGATGTTTCACGGCAAACAAGCACGCTTGAAGCGTGTAACCACCTGCGCGTTCTTTCTTCCGGGCCGCGTCTTCCCTTAAGGTTTGCCTTGTTCGGGAACAGTTGTCGAGCACTGGGTTTTTCTCTGGGATAATGAGAGAGGAGGGGCGATTGGGAGCCCTTCTGGAGTTATCAACATTATCCACATCGTTATACGATTCACGTGTGGATAACTTACCGATCTTGGGGAAAGTGGAGGCAGACAATGAACATTTCGGTTCCTTTGGAGGGCGGTTTGCTGCCCGACCGTTTTGGGAAGTACTCGGCGGACGAGCTGAGGAAAGACGGAAACAACATCAACTCGTTTCCCGTGCATGTCGAAGGCATTCCGGCAGAGGCTAAGTCTCTTGCACTCACCTTCGTCGACTTCGACTCCATACCGGTGTGCGGATTCGCTTGGATCCACTGGGCAGCATGCGATATCGATCCATCGGTTCAGCTGATCCCTGAAGGGGCAAGCCATTCCGGGGCGTTCGAATTCACTCAAGGGGCGAACAGCTGCCTGTCGCGGGCGAGTGAGACCAGCGAAGACGTTATCAACGGCTATATCGGACCCTGTCCGCCCGACAAGAACCATCGCTACACGCTGCGTCTCTACGCGCTGGATTGCAAGCTTGGATTACCCACGGGCTTTTACTTCAACGACCTTCATTGGGCGATGGAGGGGCATGTACTCGATTCGGCTACGCTGGACATCGAATCCCGTGCGTAGGGTCTGTCGAAATTAGCGTGTGCATTGTGTGGATCGGCGGGTTTGGCCGGCGCGTACAGGCTCCTTTTTCCTTGACGCTCGATTCTCCCATCGTATAATTTCGAGGTTACTGTAAATCTGAAAGGAAAAGTGATGAAGCGCACCTATCAACCGAACACCCGTAAGCGCGCAAAGACTCATGGTTTCCGTGCACGTATGGCAACCAAGGGCGGCCGCGCCGTTCTTTCCGCTCGTCGTGCCAAGGGCCGCAAGCGTCTCTGTGCCTAATTTTCCTTGTGAGAAACCGTGTTAGGAACCATAAAATCCAGCACTGAGATCTCCTACCTGTTCTCGCACGGAAAACGACATGCAACTCCTGTCGGTACATTGATCATGTATCGGGGGGATACCCAACACGGCCCTAGCGGCCGTGTTGCATTTATAGCCGGCAAGAAGAATGGCAACGCAGTTTGGCGCAATTCTGCGAAACGGCGCCTGCGTGCTGTTTGCCATGATCTTGGCGGCCCCTGGCCCGAGTTGAATGTCCTTTTCATCGCAAACAGGAAAACTACGCGAGTTGCCTATGGAAGGGTGCTTGCGGAGTGCAAGAAGGCAGTCGAATCCTACCAAGGCGAAGAAGGCTAGCCGTGAAGCGTATATGGTCGGGCATCGTGGCAATTCCGAAGTTGCTGCTAATGCTCCTGATCAAGTTCTACCGCTTGGCGATTTCCCCTCTTCTGCCTGCAACCTGCCGCTTTATCCCGACTTGTTCGGAATATGGGCTTGTTGCGGTTAAGCGATTCGGCTTTCTGAAGGGTTTGTACCTTACCTGCAGGCGCATACTCAGGTGCAGGCCCGGCGGAGGCAGAGGATACGATCCCGTTCCCGAGCAATTCCGCTTTTTCAATAAGTAGGTTACCGACCGAGAGGATTTAGTACTACATGTGGGAAGCGTTTAAAGACGCGATCTTCTGGTGCATCGAGGCTGCGTATGGTGTCGTTGCTGACTGGGGTCTGGCTATCATCATCGTCACGCTGATCCTTCGCCTGATCCTGTTCCCTCTTATGCAGAAGCAGATCAAGTCGTCCTATCGAATGCAGCAGTTCAGCCCGCGCATTCAGGAAATCCAAGAGAAATATGCCGATGACCAGCAGCGTCAGGCGGAAGAGATGCAGAAGGTCTATGCCGAGATCGGGTTCAACCCCATTACCGGTTGCCTTCCGCTGCTTCTTCAGATGCCGATCTTCATCGCTCTGTTCCAGGTATTGCAGGAGATGGGCAGCCGTACCGAGGGCATGACCTATTCGTTCTACAACATCCTGCCCAGCCTGATCTCCTCTCCCTCCACCATGTTCAGCCAGGACTTCGTATCGTTCATCCCTTACGGTGTCCTGCTTCTGATCTTCGCGTTCTGTACGTTCCTCCCCTCGCTTCTTCAGCAGGCGGGCACGAACAGCCCTCAGAAGAATCAGACCATGATCATGATGGGCATCATGTCGCTGTTCATGCTGTGGCTGGGCTGGGGTTCCCCTACGGGCGTTCTCCTGTTCTGGGCAACCTCTTCCCTGTTCGGTGTTTTCCAGCAGATCATCTCCACCCGCGTGTTCAAGCATAAGGATGCCGAGGTTGAGGCTGAGAAGGTTGAGGTCAAGCCGATAGAGGTCGACGTGGTCCGTAAAGAGAAGAAGAAGCGCCCGACCAAGAAGAGCAAGTAGCCTTCCGCGGTTTTCGCGAATGCAATAATGCCGTCTACTCCCCCTATGCAGCATTGCCGCATAGGGGGAGATTTGAATGTAAGGAGGTTCTCATGGAAGAAGAGAACGAGTTGGAGGTAGCAGAGGCGGTAGAAGCCGATGCTAGCCATCAGTACAGCGAGGAAGAGGTCGATAAGATCGCGGATGTTGCCACGGAGGCCATCCAGGACATCTTGAAGTACTTCAACGTCGGTGAGGTTGAGATCGAAGAGTACGAGGGTGACGAAGGGGAGCTTATCCTTGACATCACCGGCGACGATCTTGCGGTGCTTATCGGCAGGCACGGCAAGACCCTTGATGCCCTTCAGTTCCTGATCTCGTCTATCACTACCCGCACCGTTGGTCATCGCTACCCCATTGTGGTCGACGTTGAGGGATACAAAGGCCGCCAGCGTCAGAAGTTGGAAGACATCGCCGCCAATGCTGCCGATAAGGCTGTTTCCCAAGACAGGAGCATCAAGCTTCGTCCTATGACTCCGTACGAGCGTCGCATTATCCATGTTGCGCTTCGCGAGGATGGCCGTGTTGAGACCGTCAGCGAAGGCGAAGGTCGCGCACGTCGCGTTGTGGTGATTCCGAAATAGACGCACGGATTCGAAAGTGATCTTATGACTGAGATAACGGTTCCTCAGCCAACTGACGAGCAGCGCAAGCTGCTCGATCAGCATCTAAGGCTTGTTATAGAGGAAAACAAAACCACCAACCTCACGCGCATCGTTGATTGGGAGAGCGCCCAGATCCTCCATATCGAGGATTCTATCCAGGGTTTGCCTGAATTTTCCGATGCTCCCGAAGGGCGGTATCTGGATATGGGCTCTGGCGCAGGTTTCCCTGGTATTCCTTTGGCCATCCTTTCAGGAAGGGA
>CAVDWN010000155.1:0-3966 GCA_963612535.1 Sphaerochaetaceae bacterium | reverse complement strand
GAGACGCATCTTCGCTTTCCGTCGATGATGATGTGCTCAACGCGCAAAGAAACGCGAAACAGCCCTTGCTTCGGCGAAGGACTGCTATCCTTCTATATGAACGAGCTGAAGCCCGCCTGGTAGGCGGGCTCTTTGTTTGCTTCGGTATCGTTGATCTGCGCAGGAGCGCATGTTGCCTGCGCTGTTTGCGGCCGCGTTGGGCGGCGGCACCATGAAGAAGGAAAGGCTGGGTGGTATCCGGTGATCGAAAAGGTGAAGCGTCACTACGAGAAGGTTATCGCCCTGTGCTGCTTCCTTATCCTGTTCACCAACATCGGCCTGCCCTCCACCTCGTTTTCCGTATACCAGCCTTACCTGGTAGAGATTCCCGGGGTGGGGCATTCCGGCGGTTCCATCATCATCTCGGTGCGCACGTTCGTTTCCCTTGTTGCCATGTTCTTCGTGGCGCGCTACTACGCGTGGCTGAACTGCCGCTTGGGGGCATTCGTTGCATCGATGTTCGTGGCGGCGGGGTTCGCCTTGTATGCGCTGAACAGCGACAACTTCCTTGGCCTTTGCGTTGCTTCGGGCTTTACCGGCTTGGGCTACGGCTTGGGCGGCATGATAGCTTCCACCATGCTCATAAACCGCTGGTTCGAGACCAATGTGGCAACGGTTGCCGGCGTGGCTGCCGTGGGGTCGGGCGTCGCGGCGGTTATCCTACCCAACCTCGTGGTAAGCATCATCGGCGCGTCGCAGTTGTCCGCGGCCTTCGCATTCGAAGCGGTGCTGGCCTTGGCCCTGGGGCTTTTGGTGTTCGCTCTCTTGCGCAACTTCCCCGAGGATATGGGGCTTGCGCCGTATGTAGAGCCGGAAAAGCCGAAGGACGGCAAACCGGCGAAGAAGCACGTGCGCCAGAGCCGCGATGTTCCGCACAAGGCCATGCCCCTGGTGCTGCTTGCTATGGTTATCATCGGCTGCATTTCCGTGGGTGGCACGAACTATCTTGCAGTGCTCTTCACTTCCGAGGGCTTCACTACTGAAGCCGCCGCCTCGTTGGTGGCGCTGTGCGGCGGGTGCCTTACGGTTTCCAAGCTGGCCAGCGGGTTGGTATTCGACCGCATAGGCACGCGCAACGGCTCGGCTCTCTTCTTCGTTCTGTTCATTGTTGGCCTGGCGCTTATCTGCCTAACCGACATGGGCAGCACCGGGTTGGCAGGCATCGGCGTGTTCCTGTACGGCTTGGGCTTGAGCTTGGGAACGGTGGGCATCTCCGTATGGAGCATCGAGCTTTCCCCGAAGGGAAGCGAGGTGAAGACCATCAAGAACTTCCAGATCTGCTATGCGGCAGGCGGCTTCATCTTCACGTTTTTGCCCGGCTTCCTTACCGAGGCGTTCGGCACCTATCTTGTCTCGTATGTTGCATTGCTTGTCATGCTTGTTGTTGCTGCCGTTGTTATTATCGGCATATATACGGCTTCTGACCTGCGGAAACGCAAGGCCGAATAAGCTTACGTAAGCTTAACTCCACTTTACATCCGTTTTACATTTCAAAGCGTAATCTGTCGCAGTCGGCATTAGAGCTGGGTGCGTACTGGAATACGTAGGAAAACAGCCTGGGATGAGCTTGGGCACCACGCATCTTTCTGCTCCGCTGATGCGCAAAACTGCGCGAAGAAGTAGATGTTCTGAAGGAGGAACAGAAGGAAGCATGGATATCGCGACTCTTGTTGTGGTCGGCCTGGTTATAGCCGTGGCGCTGACATTCGACTTCACCAACGGGTTCCATGACACGGCAAACGCCATGGCAACCTCTATTGCGACGGGCGCCCTGAAGCCCAAGACCGCCGTTATCGCAGCAGGCACGCTGAACCTTATCGGCGCTTTCCTTTCCACCGAGGTGGCCAAGACCATTTCCGGCGGCATCATCAACGAGCAGCAGGTAACCATCGGGGCGGAATTCATATTCGCCGGACTGGTGGGTGCCATCCTGTGGAACCTTATGACCTGGCTGGTGGGCCTTCCTTCCAGCTCTTCCCATGCGCTGTTCGGCGGCCTGGTGGGTGCCGTTATCGTGGGCGCCGGCGTCGAGGGCGTGAACTTCGGCGCGGTTGTTGCCAAGGTCCTTGTCCCGGCATTGGTTTCCCCGGTTGTGGCCGGCCTGGCGGCGTTCATAGCGGTGAAGCTGATATACACGATTGTGCGCAAGCTGGATGAAAAGTACGTGGAAACCGGCTTCCGCCACGGCCAGACCATCACGGCCTGCCTGGTAGCCCTTTCGCACGGCACCAACGATGCACAGAAAACCATGGGCATCATCACCCTTACGCTCATCGCTGTGGGCATACAGCCTTCCGGCACCGGCCCGCAGCTTTGGGTTATCGCCGTTTGCGGCCTTGCCATCGCATTGGGCACCTACATGGGCGGCTGGCGCGTTATCCGCACCCTGGGCAAGGGCCTGACCGAGATCTCCACCCCGCAGGGCTTCGCTGCCGAGGCGGCTTCCGCCACCACTATCCTGGTTTCCTCCCACCTGGGCTTCGCCCTTTCCACCACGCAGGTTTGCTCCGGTTCCATCATCGGCTCCGGCTTGGGCAAGAAGGGCAACAAGGTGAACTGGATGGTGGCAGCGCGCATGCTGGTGGCCTGGCTGGTAACGTTCCCGGCGGCTGGCATCATCGGCGCGGCAGCCTGCGCCGTGGCCAAGATCAACGTGTGGGGCACGCTTGCCGTTGCGCTTATCGCCGTCGTTGCCGCGCTCATCATCTTCCGCTTGAGCCGCCGCAACCCGGTGAACTCGCTCAACGTCAATGAAAGCTCCGAAGTCAAGCTCAACGCCAAGGCGGCAACCGCTGCGGCAGCTGCGTAGGGAAGGGGAATCAAATGCAAGAAGTCATGAATTTTGTGACCGTGCTGGTGGTTGCGGTGTGCATCGCCGGCGGTATCGGCATCATGTATTCGTCTGGCCTGCGTCTTTGGGCCAAGAGCGGCTCGGCCGACGGTGCCGACGGCTCGCCGAACTACCTGATCCGCTTCGCTTCCGTGGTGTGCTTCGCCGCGTGCGTTGTGGTGGTGCTGTTTGCGCTGTGGCTCATGATCCCGATGTTCCACTAGGTTGAAAGAGGTATGGACACTATGGAAAGCATCTTGGTGGGTATCGACGGATCCGAGCGCGGCCAGAAGGCCCTTCGCTGGGCGGCGCGTTTTGCCGACAGGGAGGGGGCATCGCTTGCGCTGCTGGCGGTAATCGACCCGGCGTCGGACCGCATGGCGAAGTCCGACACAAAGCTTCTGCGCGAAGCGGTAGACCACGTGCTGGGCGAAGCCCAAAGGTTCGTGAACGAGAAGTACCCCGAGATCCGCGTTGAGGCATCCTATGTGAAAGACGATATCGTGGAAGCCTTGGTGAACGCTTCCGAGGCGCACGACATGATAGTTATGGGCTCGCACCACGGCGGGTCTTCAGTGGCTGAAAAGGTCTGGGGCGCCAAGGGTTTGCGCGTCTCCGTTTCTGCAAGCGTTCCCACGGTGGTTGTTCCCGTTGACTGGGACCCTGAAAGCGAGCGCGAGGGCATTGTGGTGGGCGTAGGCCCCGACGATGCCGTGGGCGACGGCGCGGTTGCCTTGGGCGTTCACTTGGCCCAGTCGCTTGACCAGCCGCTTGAGCTGGTTTCCGCATGGGGCATTCCCACGCTGCTGTCGAAGTCTGCCGAGTTCATGGGCGGCGGGCTGGCGCCGGTGGGCGAGCAGTTCCAGCGCAACCTGGACGCCCGCGTTGCGGGCATCAACGAGTCGAACCCCGGCGTGCAGGTGGAAGGCCATTCCATCAACGGCCCTTCGCCTACGCAGGTTCTTATGGATTGCGCCAAGGATTGCCGTGTGCTGGTTTTGGGGACGCATGCCCGTTCTGCGGTGAGTCGCGCGCTCTTCGGTTCCACTACCTGCGGCGTGCTGAACCACCTGGTGGTTCCCACCGTCGTGGTTCCG
>CAVDWN010000154.1:0-3984 GCA_963612535.1 Sphaerochaetaceae bacterium | reverse complement strand
TTCTGCACCACGGCGCTGGCAACCCAGTTCGCCAAGGTGATGAAGTCGAACACCGGCAGCCCCGTTGCCTTCTGGATGGCGGCGGCATACGGCGGAAGGTCGCTGCATTCCAGCAGGATGGCCTTCACCTCGGGGTGCTCGGAGCACAGCCCCCGCGCCAAGGTGCACAAATCGTCGGTGAGCTTGCCGTTGTCCAGCTCGTGGTAGCCCCAGCGGATGGGCGCGAAGCTTTCCAGGCTGCCCACGTTCTGCACCACCAAGCGGCTCATGTCCGAGCCCACGTTCGCCAGCAGCGCATCGTTCAGGCTGGAGCCGTCCGCGCAGAACACGGCGATGGATCCTTCCTGCGCGAACCCCGCCTTGATAACGGGGAGCTGGCACAGGCTGCTCATGAACACGGGCACGTCCACCGCTGCCGCCACATCCTTCTGGAAGTGGGCGAAGTACCCACAGGCACCGATGATGGCACGCACGCCCCGCGCTTCCAGCTTGCGCGCAGCATCCACCACCATCTGCTTGATGGCAGGGTCGCCCGCGAACAGCTGCTCTATCTCGAAGTCCACTTCCTCGTAGAGCACCGGGAAGTCGAACGTGCTGGCGTTGGCAACGTTGCCGGGAAGCTTCGGGTAGTCCAGCTTCACCACGATGATGCCCAGCACCTGCCCCGAAAAAGAACGGGGCGGAAGCCCGTGGGTGCCACGGACCTCCGCTTCCGTCTCAAGCGCGCCGTATGCGCCCTTCCAGTTGCCCATCTACTCGCCCTCTGCGGGGGTGTAGTCGCCTTCGCGCAGGTAGGCCTGCATCTGCTCCTTGGTCATATGGCCGATGCCCAGCTCTTCCAGGGTAAGGCCGCTCTCGAAGAAGTTGGTCTTGTTCATAACGCCGCCGAGCACGATCATCGAGTCGATGATGGGCGTAGGCACGCCGAACTTCTTGCCCAGCTCGTGGTACACATGGCAGCCTACGGGAACGTCTTCGGTGACGTAGCGGTTCTTGATGCTGAACGGGCCGGTGCCGAAGCCCACTTCCCACTGCTCTTCGAACGGCACGTTGCAGCCTTCGCCCATGTACTCTTCGCCCAGAACGCTGGTGCGCTGGTAGAACACTTCCTTCTTGAAGGGCTGGATGCCAACGCCCATGGCCTGGGCCAGGGCGATCTCCTCGTTGTAGAACTGGTACTGCACCTCGGAGATGGAAGGGCAGAACGAATGCGAGTAGATAGAGTAGTCGTGGATGTTCTTGTCCAGCACCGTGCCGAAGTTCTCCATCGTGGAAACGCCCAGAACCGTGCCAGGAACATGGATAACCGGGTTCACGTTGGAAAAGCCGATGTCCATAACGGTGTCGCCGCAAACCGCGCCGTCGCCTTCGGTGATGGCATCGAAGCAGCCCAGCGCCTTGGAGCTTTCAACGAAGTCCTCGGTGTCCTTCGCGGGCAGAGCAGCGCCGCGCAGCGTGATGGCACGGTACACCAGCGAGCAGGTGGGCTTGGCCACGCCGCCCTCGGTGTCGACGCGGGTGCCGTATGGTGCGGAAGACCAACCGCCGATAACCACGTTCTTGGTGCAGCCCATCTCGCGCATCATCTTGCGCAGCTTCAGGCTGCCGTAGTTGTCGGGGATGATATGGACGATCTGGCCGTCTTCGAGCACGGGGATAAGCTCACGGAAGAACACCTCGTGCGCGATGGAGGGGATGCCCACGATGATGAGCTTGGCGCCCTTCACTGCCTCGGCCACGGAGTTGGTGGCCATGGCGAACTCGCCCTTGCCCATGCGGCGGAAGCCGTACTTGGTCTGCGTTCCCGGTGCCTTATCCTGCAGGGTGATGCCCGTGCGCATAACCGTGCCCAGTGCACCCTCGAAGAACGGATCCAGGTCGCAGATGCGAACTTCCTGCCCAGCCAGTGCGCAATCGGCGCCACACGTTTTGCCAACAGCGCCGCCGCCAAGCACCGCGATGGGAGCCTTGCGCAATTCCTCTACGTTAACCAACTCAACAACCTCCTACTATCAAAGTGCCGGCGCATACCGGGCTTCAATTGCCCGCAACCGACATTGTTCAATACGCAAGAAAACGCCCGGAGCCGCCTTGCGAGGCGCGCTCCCAGGCGCTCTTCGAATACGGAACAAGGATACCACGCACCTTTGGAAACCCATCCCATCCAGCGAATGCCCGGGATTTCCCGCTATCGGATTCCTGTATAGCTGGTTATCTCTTCGAAAGATAGTGCCAACCACCAGGAACCACCCCAAGTCAGCAAAATGGCATTCTCGGACACGCTTGACGAATCCGTAGCCGATGCATAAAATACGCGCCACTAAAGCTGGATAGCCTCTCAAAGAAGCGCAACCCCAGCTCTTTTTTCCCAAAGGATGGCCATGATATAAGACAAGCCGTGGAAAAGCATCGACGAGCAAGCGAAGCATTTATCATCCGATTATCCACTCGTCAATCGTCTGCTCACCTGCGGAAAAGTTCACGCCCACCTTCACAACCTCGCGTCCATCAGACTCAAAGGGAACGGCGTAGTCTTTATCGTCAATCTGATCGAAGGCAGCCCGAGCCGACTTGTCGTACTTGAATTCCATAACATAAATATTCTGCGGAGTCTTGATTACCGCATCTACACGGCCCGTTGCGGTCTTGAATTCCGTTTCTATCTGCACGCCAAGCAAATCGAAAATAAGATAAAACTTTGTTTGAAAACCCTTTTCGTCACGGCTGCCCAAATCATAAGGGATGCCCTTGAAGTAAGAGCGCATAGCTTGCAATGCACGCTCAATGTCGCCTGAACGGACATCGTCGGCGAAACGGTCGAGGAACGCATAGTGATCCTCCAACGCTTCTGGCGCAGCATGCTCCACAAGGCTCTCTGACAAACCACGGCTTACCTCTTCGTTGGGAATGCCCAAAGTATAGGCGCGACGCATAGAGTCATAAGACTTAATGGTAAGGTATCCGCCCTGATAGAGCATGGGAAGCGGGGTGCGCATCCGCTCTGTAGGTACATCGAAAGAAGACTCACGCGCTACGCAATTTTCGAGATTCGAGATATCCCAGCTATTCTCGTGCAGCAGCTCAATAAGAAACGTCGGGGTACCCGACCCGAACCAGAAGGGACGAATGCGCCCTTCTGTCAACGCATTAAGAAGACTGAATGGATTGTAAATGTCTGGAGAGGGTTCAGCGAAATGATAGCCATCGTAATTGGCTTTCAGCGCCGCAAGAGCCTCATCGCGGCTCATCCCCGCCATAGCAGCAAACGTATCGATATCGCCCGCGTACTCGGACTCAAGTTCTTCTTGCGTAATGCCGCAGATGGCCGCAAAGGCGGGATCCATGCTGATGTTGCGTAGGTTGTTGAGCTCGCTAAAAATAGACAGCTGACTGAACTTGGTAATGCCCGTAAGGAACACGAAGCGCAAGTATTGGTCGCACGCCTTAAGCGGAGCATAGAACTCACGCATGATTAAGCGGAATTCCTGAAGCTTCTCGGGATTGTGCGTCACATTCAAAAGTGGAGCATCGTACTCGTCGACAAGGACAACAACCTCTTTGCCCGTTCGCTCGTAAGCAGCCCTGATAAGGGACATCAAACGGGAACCAGGCGTCTTCGCCTCGAAGTTACGGCCCCATGTCTTCTCCAAGTCGGAAAGCGTGAAATCGAGCAGCTGGACAAGCTGCTCCGCGTCTTCCGTTTTCACCGTCGACAAATCAATACGAATTACAGGATGCGATTCCCACTCCGTTTCTAAGTTGCCAAGCGCCAATCCTTCAAACAGGTCGCGCCTGCCCTCGAAATAAGCCTCCAAGGTCGAGATAAGCAGCGATTTGCCAAAACGGCGGGGGCGACTCAAGAAGAAATAAGTGCCACTTGAATGGGTCAGATCCCAAACATAAGCCGTCTTATCAACATACCCGTCAAACGAAAGGACCTTTTCGAACGTCTGCACCCCGATGGGAAACCTACGAGGATGTGAT
>CAVDWN010000153.1:0-4065 GCA_963612535.1 Sphaerochaetaceae bacterium | reverse complement strand
GCCAAGGAGCAGGCAGCGGCCGATGCCCAAAGCGCAGTGGATTCTGCAAAGAAAAGCGCAACACGAGCCGAGAACGACCTAGCCGATGCCAAGGCCGACAACGCAAGTGCGGCTGCGGCAAAGCAGAAGGCCGACGATGCCGTAGCTGCGGCCCAGGCAGAAAAAACCGCCGCCGACGCAGCCGTTAAGCAGGCAGAGCTAAACAAGAGCGCAGCCGATGCCGCCGTTGCCGCCGCCCAAGCAGAGGTAGACCGCATCAACTCCGCAATCGATACCGCCAACGAGCAGGCAAAGCAGGGCTCGCTCGGCTTCGTGAACTGGATGCTGGAGCAGACGAACCTTACCGAGCAGCAAAAAAGCGACTTGGAACGGGCAAAGCAGGTGATCGAAAACGCCGAAGCCGAAAACTTCAACCACTGGGACGGCGGCGACAAGGTAACCGTAATGCCCGAAGAGCGCAACAACATGGTTACGGTAATCGGCGATGAAAAAGATGCCACCAGTCTAGCCAACCTGAAAAAGAGCATCACCATCATGAAGAAGATCAACGAGCTGCGTGCTTCGGACGACAATTACGTAGGCGCGATGAAGCGCAACGATTCGCTGACCAACTTCTACTTCATGGCTGTTGCCCAAACCGGAGCCGATCGCGGTGCGGGCCTGTTGAGGCATTCTTTGCTACAGGTGAGCTGCGAAAACCTTGCCTTCGGATACACCGACCCAACCGCAGGCTGGTATACGAAGGAAAAGAAAATCTTCGACCAGATCAAAACCGATCTTGGTATCAGCGAGATCAACAGCACCACACTTGCCCAAATAGAGAAAGAGGCCAGCAATCGCAATCAGGTGATAGGCCATTACACCAACCTGTTTTGGTCGGCAGACCAGCTGATGGGCGTGGGATTCACGCAATACAACACCACCTCTTGCTACAACGCATCCAAGCTGAGCAATTACCAAAGCAAATACACCAACCTTGCCGCCTACACCATCGATGAATTCGAAGCGCTGCTCAATACCTACCAGGCATACTTGGACGCCCCCGGGAATGGCCTAACGGCAGCACAAGCCGCGCTTGCCCAAGCACAGAAGCAGCAGAGCACAGCAGATTCCGCACTTGCCGAAAAACAGCAGGCAGCCAGCGCAGCACAGCAGAAGGTAGAACAAGCCCAGGCGAAGCAAGCGGAAGAGCAGAAGGCCGTAGAGGCATCCCAGAAAGCCGTTGCGAGCAAGCAGCAAGCCCTGAAAAGCGCCCAAAACTCGGTAGCCCAAGCTGAAAAGGCGTTGGGCGAGGCCACCAAGCAAGTTGAACTCGCAAACAGCAATGTTGCCGCCAAACAGAAAGCGCTGAGCAATGCGCAAGCCGCTGTGCGCACAGCCGAGGCCGACCTCACCGTCGCAAAAAACAGCACTGGCACAGCACAAGCCAAGGTAGAGGCCGCGAACGCAGAGCTTACCGGGCTTTCCGAAGAGCTGGCCCGCGCACAGGGGGCATACGCCGAAGCCGCTGCCGCCCAGCAGGAGGCCATTGCAGCAAAAGGCAAAGCAGCCGACGAGCTAACAGCGGCAGAAAACGAGCTAGAAGCCGCAAACAAGGCGCTCAAGCAGGCAGAGGCAGCTGCAGAGGCAAAGCAAACCGCGGCATCGAATGCCAGCAACAAAGCCGCTGCCGCCAACAAGGAGCTCGCCGACACACAGGCCGAGCTCGCACGGCTGAACGGCTTGGTGCTCGCTGCTGAACAGGCGCAATCCGAAGCGGACAGCGCTGCATCCAACGAGAACGACGCCAAGGCTCAGCTTGATGCCGCAAACGCAGCGATCCCCGCCGCCGAGGCCACCGTTGCCCAACGCGAACAGGAATGCGCAGCACTTGCCGAAGCTTTAGCCGCAGCAAAGGCAATAGACGCCAACGATGCCTACGCAAACGGCATCGCCGACACCCGATTTGCCGAGCTCGACGCCCTGTACGCAACAGCCCGTGAAGCCCAGGCGAAAGCCGATGCGGCAAAGCTGCAACTCGAGCTGGCCGAAGCCGAGGTTGGGCGCTATTCCCAGCGTTATGTTGAAGCATTGCTGAACTATCAGGAAGCCTCAGAAAACCTCCGCGCCGCCCAGGCTGCCTACGATGCCGCCGTCGCCAAGGAGTCTGCAGAAGCAGCAAGCCAGGCAAAGAGCAGCGGCAATGGGGCAAACTCGGTTGCCAAGCCTGCGAAACTGCCGTCGGGCAGCACCCAGGCAAACGGCCAGCAAGCCAAGAGCACTTCGCCCAAAACCGGCGATAGCCCTATAGCGGGTGCACTTGCGGCTCTGGCGGGAGCGGGCGCTGGCGCCACGCTGCTGGCCAACCGCAAACTTCGCCGCGCGAAGCACATGAAGTAACAGGGGCGCGAAAACATCAGGCGGCCTGCATCAAGCCACGACCAGGCACGATGCAGGCCGCCAGGCATGAACAGCCAAACCCGCAAGCAAGGGCGCAACCGAGAATAAGCAGGCAAACCCAAAATGCCGGCAGAATGTGCCGCACCCGGCCAGCGCAAGTCGCCAAACGAGCGCCCGCTCTACCCAGAGCACTTACTTCTTCGGCGCGATTCCCAATTCCCTGATGCGCTGGGCAACTTGCTCGGGGGAAAGAACGCCTTCGTCCATGCACCGCCGAACAAAGGGCGCTCCCGCGCCCGCGCGCAAATCGTCATCGACCAAATGTTTGAACGCAGGGTAGCCCACCAGGTTCTGACGAACCAGCCGAACCGCATCCTCGATGGTTTTCTTCTTGTTCGCTCTCACCTTGCCAGAAAGCTCTTCCTTGTAAACCTGCTTTGCCACCTCCGAAACAGACATCCCTTTTTCGATAAACAACTCGCGGCACAGATCGCGCTGACGCTTTACGCGGGCATTCTTCGCCTTCGTTTTGCATCGCTCACTGCAGTACGAGCGCGAAATACCGCGGTGCCCCGCCAAAGAAAACCCTCTGCCGCACATTTCGCAGTAGCCGATTTTCACCTGCCCCAACTGGCGCGAGAAGCGATACCAAAGATAGCTGAGGTAATTCGGGAACACCATGAAGTCGTCGCTTTCGGTAGACCGGAAAACGTCGATGCCAATACCCTGCAGATGGAGGGAGATAATGGCATGAACCAATTTCTGCAAATGAGGGGCGTCGTTTTTACCGCAGGCAACGTCATCGATTTCCAGCTCGCCAGAAAGCCCGAAGTAATTGGCGGGCAAATCGCTTGCCGAAAGGCCAATCTCCCTTGATGCCTGCTCCCACAGCGTCTTGAAAGCAGTCTCATCAAGCACCTCGCTTTCATCAAAGGCGCTGATGGCAACTGCGAAGTCGTATGCGGTTATCTCGCGCTTGAATGCAAACAGGGTAACCGTTAGAAAGCTGCCGTATTCATCGCGGCTCAAATCGAAGAAGGCGTAATCATACATACCAACAGCAGCGAACTTCTTGAAATGGGGGAAGCTTGGCATACCGGAAAAGAACGAATCGGTGGTTCCCTCGACAATATTCACCGTGAAGGAATACATATCGAACGAGTTGCGCGTATGGGGGCTGCGAACATGGCTCTTCGCCACCAAGGCGCCTTCCCCTGTTTCGGGGTTGCTGTTTACCAACGCGTACAGCTTCTGGCCATTCAGAACTTCCTGCAAGGCAACAACGTCTTTAACCATATGCGATTCAGTAACCCAGTCGGCAACCGACTCTTCAGCATGCGCGCCGAACAGCGGCCCCGATTTGAGCGCAAGATCTTGGAGGAGTATATGATCCAAGCAACCGTCGGATCCGTACAAGAATGCCAGGTCTTCCACGCCGAACTCGCGAAACCGGCCCTTCCCTGCCTCTTCCGCCTTGCATTCTTGGGCAGCCCCCGAATCGTCGAAAACAAAGCGGATCATGGCCTGCGAAAGCCCGCCCTCTAAGCTGCATTCAGCGAATTTAACAGGGAAACGACCTTGCGTGGTGCGCAGCTGGTCCATCAAATCCATGCGATCTACCCCCGATCCGTACTCTTTCAAACCTACCGTTATAGGGTAGATTACTACTTTTTTACTCTTTCAATG
>CAVDWN010000152.1:0-4077 GCA_963612535.1 Sphaerochaetaceae bacterium | reverse complement strand
AAGAAGCCATACCCGTTTCAGAGCCCTGGAAAACCCGCTCCGCCTTAACCGGCCAGCACTATGAAACGGGTGTCGCCGGCCAGGCGGAGCTCGTCGCCGGGGCGGATCATGCATGGGGCGCCTGGGCGCACTTCGACCGCCGAACCATCGGCGCCGTTTACCATCAAGGTGCCGTTCGTTGATCCCAGGTCCTCGATTTGCCATACGCCATCGGCGGAACACGATATGCGGGCATGGTGCGCGGAAACATGCTTCCCCACATCGACTATCCCGTTTTCCCCGAACGCCATGGTTCCTATCTCGAAACCATCATGTGCAGGCTCAAGCCAAAGCGGCGTGCCAGCGGTGTATCCGCCATCTATGCGCATAAGCCCGATGGCGCGCGCTTTCTGCCGGGAGGCATCACCCGCAGAGGGAAGCACTTCCATCAACGGAGTACGATCCGCCAGTGCGCCCCAAGAGCTTTTCGCATAGGAAAAGGTATAGTCGACCGCGCGCCTGACGTTGCCGTACGCAACCGTCGAAACAAGCAGGACCATTGCCGCCTCCTCGCATTCAACGCGGGATAGCCCTTCAGCATGGGAAAGACGGGCAAGGGCGTTCACGCACACCTGGGCGTTCAGCCCATGCGATTCCAAAGAAGAGATCATCTTGGGGCAGATGGAGGTTTCCAACATATCAAGAATGTCCGTCGAACCGGCGTGTTTCACCTTCGCGGACTTCAGTCGAGCGATAAGCCGCATGGCAGAAAGGGCAGGCTCGGCGAAATACTGAGGCTGCACGGTTTCCATGGGCGCATGCACCACATAGCGCGAAAGCCAGGTAGGGTCGTCATTGGCACGGCTCATCGCGCTGCGCCCATCAGCCAATGGCTTGCCCGACAAAACCAGGGAAGCCGTCTCGGAATGGCTTATGCCGGCCAAGCGCTTCATCGCATCGAACAGCACGCCACAGGGCGTAAGCTCCTTTTTCGCCACCGCTATCCCCTTTCTTCCTCAACCGCATCGGCTGCTTCATGGTTTTCCGCATCCCGCACGCTATCCGCTTCCTTGCTCGGCGGCTTCGTGGGCGCCTCTCCTTCTTCGCCAGAGTCCAACGCCTTGCGTAACGCGGGAAGCCCACCTGGCAGGCCCTTGCGCTTGATGCGGCGCGCCAAGGGCACCACCACCGCAAAGGCGTAGTCCATCACCAAAGCGCACCAACCGGAAGAACATGCAGCGAACAATGCCGAAAGCAGGCCGCTGTTGACCGATTCCGAGGGAAGCAAAAGGCCGCTGAAGACCCATGCAACGAACAGTCCCGCCGCAACCAGCGCCGCGCTGCCGCGCAGGAACCCACCAAGCGATTCACGGCCCTTGCCGCGCAAGGCGAAACCGAGCAATGCGGGGAACGCCAGAAGGCAGCTAACATCGTACCCAAGCAAGCCGCCCTGCCAACCCTCAAAGCCAGCAACGGCCATCGACGCAGGCATACCGGCAGTCAAAACCCCCGTAGCCACCACAACAACGCCGAACAAGGCGAACGAGGCCGATTTCAACGCAGCCTTCACGGCGTTTCGCAAACCTATAAGGTATTCCGCGTTGCCCTCGGGCATTCCATCGAGCACGCAGGGAATAAGGGGCTCGCCCGCCAAAGAGCTTCGCACGTTGCGCTCGTAGTTTCGGCAGAAGGAGGAAAGCGCCCCCGACATCTCTTGGGCCGTGGGGCGAAGGTTTTGATTTGCCAGCAGGCACGGCATCATAAGCTGGGACAGCTGAACATCCACAAAGGCCACCGCATCCCAAAGCTCTTCATCGTCGATCGCAGTGTCCTTGGCACGGCAGACGGCATCGAGCATAACCGAGAGCTCGGGATCGCGCGCAAGCGATTCCAGGCCCGCCGCCTTAGTGCGATGGGCAAGGGTCGGGGCGTCGGGGCTCGTCTCGGCTTTAATGCGATAGAAGCTCAAGCTCTCCCCTACCTGGGAAAGATCGAACGGGAGCCTTCCCGTGGCCAATTCATAGAGGACGCTTGCCGCAGCGTACACGTCCACTTCAGGCGAGCGCCGCTGCTCGCCGATGCCCTCGATGTCGTTGGTGAGCATTTCCGGGGCCGCATAGTTGGCCGTGGCCTTGCGCAGCACGCCCGTTGCAGAGGTGAAGGAAGGGTCTTCCGGCTCCAAGGAATAAGCTGATCCGAAATCGATAAGGCACAGATCGAAGCAACCATCGTCTATCTGCTCTTGCAGGGATGCGCGCGAGGTGCGCACCATTATGTTCGACGGGGATATGTCACGGTGGACCACTCCCTCGCCGATGAAGGCCATCCGCTCCACCAGCGCGAAAAGGTCGCGCCCGATACGCGCAGCAGCCAGCGGTGAAAGCATCCCCCGCTCGTTCACCGCCAAAGACGGCATGGCCTGCCGCAAGCTGATGCCGGCAATCCATTCCATAACCATAGCCGGCCTGCCATCCAGCATGCCCTTGCCGTACAGCTTGGGGAAGCCCTTGGATCCCTGAACCAGGCGATGGCAACGATACTCCTCGGCAAAGGCAAGCTCGTTTGCCGATGCAGACGCCTCGGAGCGCTGGGGACCCGCAGCATCCTGGCCTGGATCGACGCACAAGCTCGACGCAGATGAGCCTTCACCCTGCCCTGGAGCAGGGCGGCCCAGAACCTTCAGCGCAAATGTCTCTCCGAAAGCATTCGTGGCGCAGTACACAGAACCGGTGCCGCCAACGCGGCAAGACGACTCGTCAACGAACAGCGTAAGGAACCTACGGCGGTACGAGGCCTCCTCTTCATTGGAAAGCACGGTGCTCGGCTCGAAATCGCTCAGCATGACAAGGCGCTTTGGCTGCTGCGGGGCCATGGAAGCACTGGCACAGCCTGCCAGCTTCACTGCATCGGCTGTTCCCTCTTCATACGAGCTGTCGTTGGGGTCCTCGTAAACCCCGTCTTCCCACTGCATCATGCCGGACAGCTCTTTGCGTAGTATGCGTTGAACTCGGCAAGGCGGGCCGCCTGCGGCGCAAGCTTCTCGTTCATCTTCGCCGTGCAGGTAGAGGGGTCTTCGCTGGCAAGATTCACTTCCCATGCTTCCTGGATGCAGGCAAGTGCGCTGGCCAAACTGCGGTAAGCGCCGGTCTGCGAATCCGAGAACGATGCGTACCTCGAGCTTGAGGGAATGCCGGAATTGCATGCTTTAAGGTAGCCATCAAGCAAATCGCTGGAAAGGACGTCGCAGCGCTTAGCCGCTCTTTGACGTTCGGACTCGGAGGCGTTTGTCAGCGAACCAAGCTCCGAGCTGCACTCGTTGTACCGCGAAACGCAGTCGGATAGGTTGTTGTAGAGGGCAATGTAGTAACTACGCCATTGCTGTTCCTCGGCTTCACTCAAGGAGTCGTCTTCGACAACAACCTCGCCCGCGGAAGAACCATTCGAGGAAGAGCCGGTCGCAGATGGGCTTTCCGGTCCCTGCGATTGAGCGGCAGCCGCAGAGGAAGCCTGGGGCGATTCTTCTGGGCTTGCGGCCGAAACCGCTGTTTCCGCTGCAGCCGGAGCATCGGCAGAGGTCTGCGCGGCACTAGGCGACGAGAATACCGAGGAAACCCCTTCCGAAATAGCCGTCTCCGCTTCTTGCGCAGCGCTCACAGCCGCCGCCACCGCAGGCGATCGGTACATCAAATCGGGAACGGCGGACGCGTAGATTACCGCACTGGACGCCAGGAGCACAGTAGAGAGCGAAACCAACACAGCAAGACGCGGAGCCAAAAAGAAGCGGCGCTTTCCCGCGCCGCCCTTTTGAAGTTTGCCTATGACCTTGAAGGGAAATCCCATCGTGCGATCGATCCGCCTTAACGTCTGCATTGAAAATCCTTGTGCCCAAATGGGCAAACAGGATTATAGCAAAGCCCCCTGAAGAGCATCCCGTTGAAGCAGCAGGCATCCCCTACAGGCGGCAACGGGAAGACAAGCGGAGAAACAAACCCGCCCACCTCGCCATGGGATAGGCGATCCTAGCCGGCAGCCGAAGCGCCACTCGCTAGAACGAGCGGAAACGCTCGTAGCGCTGGTTGCGCAGCTCTTCGGGGCTAA
>CAVDWN010000151.1:0-4081 GCA_963612535.1 Sphaerochaetaceae bacterium | reverse complement strand
TGGGCGTTGTGGTAAAGTCTCAAAACCGAGAAACATTCCTTTCCCCTTCGCTATCAGCCGTTGTGCCGCTACGGTTCCAGCTGCGCAAGTGGGTAGGGCGGGCCGCACCTTCATTCGCGGCAACCATAGAACGCAACCACTGAAAGAACGAGCATGGCAAAGAACAACGCCGACTACGGCAACGACAGCATCCGTCAGCTGAAAGACGAAGAGCGTGTGCGCCTTCGCCCCGCGGTGATCTTCGGCTCCGACGGGTTGGACGGCTGCGCCCATGCCGCGTTCGAGATCCTATCCAACGCGGTGGACGAGGCTCGCCAGGGCTACGGCAACCTTATCACGCTCACTGCCTTTGCCGATGGCTCCATCCAGGTGGAAGACCACGGCCGTGGCTGCCCGCTGGATTGGAACCCCACCGAAAAGCGCTTCAACTGGGAGCTGGTGTTCTGCGAGCTGTATGCAGGCGGCAAGTACAACAACAACCAGGGCGGCGACTACGACTTTTCGCTGGGCACCAACGGCCTGGGCTCGTGCGCAACGCAGTACGCCTCCGAGTTCATGGACGTTACCGTGTGGCGCGACGGCAACAAGTACCAGCTGCACTTCAAGAAGGGCAAAGTGGTGGGCGCCAAGAAGAAGGCCCTGCAGGTAGAGCCTTCGGAAGAGCCCACACGCACGGGTACCACCATCAAATGGCGCCCCGACCTGGAAGTGTTCACCTCCATCGACATCCCGGCCGACTGGTACCGTGAAACCATGCGCCGCCAGGCGGTGGTGAACGCCAACGTAACCTTCCGCCTGCGCATCGAAGGCGAAGACGGCTTCACCGAAGAAGACTTCTGCTACCCCAAGGGCATCGAAGACTACGTGCTGGAAAAGGTGGGCGCCGACTACCTAACCGAGCCCTTCTTCATCCAGGCCGACCGCCGTGGCCGCGACCGCGAAGACCTGCCCGACTACAACGTGAAGATCACCGCCTGCCTGTGCTTTTCCCGCACCTTCCAGATGCAGGAGTACTACCACAACTCATCGTGGCTGGAAAACGGCGGCTCGCCCGAAAAGGCGGCCCGCAGCGCCCTTACCAGCGCAATCGATGCGTACATCAAGCAGCAGGGCAAGTACAACAAGAACGAGAGCTCCATCAAATGGCAGGACGTGCAGGACTGCCTGGTGCTGGTGACGAACTGCTTTTCCACCCAGACCTCGTACGAGAACCAAACGAAGAAGGCCATCAACAACAAGTTCATCCAGCAGGCCATGACGGCGTTCTTCAAAGAGCGCCTGCAAACCTACCTGATAGAGAACAAGGCATCCGCCGGCAAGATCATGGAGCAGGTGCTCATCAACAAGCGCTCGCGCGAGAACGCCGAGAAAACGCGCCAGAGCATCAAAACCAACCTGCAGCAGAAAACCGACATGGCCAACCGCGTGCAGAAGTTCATCGACTGCCGTTCGAAGGACAAGACCCGCCGCGAGATTTACATCGTAGAGGGCGACTCGGCTGCAGGCGCCATCCGCACTTCGCGCGACGCCGAGTTCCAGGGCGTTATGCCGGTCCGCGGCAAGATCCTGAACTGCTTGAAGGAAGACTACCCGCGCATCTTCAAGTCGGACATCATCATGGACCTGCTGCGCGTTCTGGGTTGCGGCGTGGAAGTCAAAGACAAGCGCATGAAGAACCTGGGCACTTTCGACTTGGACAACCTGAACTGGAACAAGGTGGTTATCTGCACCGACGCCGACGTGGACGGCTACCACATCCGCACGCTGATCCTAACCATGCTGTACCGCCTGGTGCCTACGCTCATCAACGAGGGCTATGTGTACATCGCCGAGTCGCCGTTGTACGAGATCAACTGCAAGGACAAGACGTACTTCGCCTACACCGACCTGGAAAAGAACAACATCATGAAGGAGATCGGCGACCAGAAGTGCAGCATCAACCGATCCAAGGGTCTTGGTGAAAACGACCCGGACATGATGTGGCTTACCACCATGAACCCCGAAACGCGCCGCCTTATCAAGGTGGAGCCGGAAAGCGTGGCAACCATGGAAGCCATGTTCAACCTGCTGCTGGGCAACGACGACGAGGGCCGCAAGCGCCACATCGCCGAGCACGGCAAGGAATACCTCGACCAGCTGGACCTTCAGTAAGGCAGGCGGCGGCGTTGGCGGCCGGTCCCGTGCTCGGGGCCTGAGGCGTCGGGAACGTTCGGGGCGTCCGGGCACGCGAGGCTGCCGCTGCAAACAGTTCGAATCAAGCGCGCCTAGGCGCGATACCCAGATAGAAGCACCAAGGGGAAACCGTGGCAAAGAAGACGAAAAAGGAAACGAAGAAGAAGCGGGTGGAAAACCCCAACGTTATCGGCTTGCATTCCGAGGTTACCGAGCAGCCCATCACGCAGACGCTCGAGCTGAACTACATGCCCTATGCCATGAGCACCAACGTCTCGCGCGCATTCCCCGAGATCGATGGCTTCAAGCCGTCGCACCGCAAGCTGCTGTACACCATGTACAAGATGGGCCTGTTGAACGGCGACCGCCAGAAGAGCGCCAACATCGTGGGCCAGACCATGAAGCTGAACCCCCACGGCGATGCCGCCATCTACGAAACCATGGTGCGCCTTGCCACGGGCAACGAGGCGCTGCTTACCCCCTTCGTTGAATCGAAGGGCAACTTCGGCAAGTACTATTCCGGCGACCTGAGCTATGCTGCCAGCCGTTACACCGAGGCCAAGCTTTCGCCCATCTGCGCCGAGATCTTCAAGGACATAGACAAAGACCCGGTGGATTTCATGGACAGCTACGACGGCGCCATGAAGGAGCCGCGCCTTCTGCCCACCACGTTCCCCAACATCCTGGTTTCCGCCAACAAGGGCATCGGCGTTGCCATGGCGTCCGACATCTGCGGCTTCAACCTGAACGAGGTATGCACGGCCACCATGCATTTCCTGGACGATCCGGAATGCGACTTGCACGAGTACCTGCCTGCGCCTGATTTCTCCACCGGTGGCGAGATAATCTACCGCCGCGAGGAAATGGAGCGCATCTACAGCACCGGCACCGGCGGATTCCAGATCCGTTCGCGTTGGCGCTACCTGCCCGACGAGCGCATCATCGAGGTGTACGAGATTCCGTACACCACCAAAACCGACATCATCATCGAGCGCATCGTGAAGCTTTCCAAGGAAGGCAAGGTGCGCGAGATCGCCGACATCCGCGACGAAACCGACCTTTCCGGCCTGCGCATCGCCATCGACGTGAAAAGGGGAGTGGACCCCGAGCAGCTGATGGCGAAGCTGTTCAAGTCCACCACGCTGCAAGACACGTTCTCGTGCAACTTCAACGTGCTGGTAGACGGCTACCCGCGCGTTATGGGCGTGCGCCAGATCCTGCAGGAATGGGTTGCCTGGCGCGTGGAATCCACCCGCCGCCGCATCAATTACGAGCTGCAGAAGAAGAGCGACCGCCTGCATCTGCTGCACGGCCTGGAAGCCATTCTGCTGGATATCGACAAGGCCATTGCCATCATCCGCAACACCAAGCTGGAAGTAGAGGTTGTGCCGAACCTGATGCAGGGCTTCGGCATCGACCAGACCCAGGCGGAATTCGTTGCCGAACTGAAGCTGCGCAACATCAACGAGGAATACATCCTTAACCGCACGAAGGACATCGCCAAGCTCGAAGGCGACATCGACGAGCTGAACAAGACCCTGGCCAGCGAAAAGCGCATCAAGAAGGTTATCCGCGACGAGCTCGCAGCGGTGAACAAGAAGTACGTTACCCCGCGCAAGACCGGCCTGGTTTCGCCTGCCGACGTGGTGGAGGTTAACCTGGAGCCCGAGGTGGAAGAGTATCCGGTAACCATCATGCTCTCGCGCCAGGGCTACCTGAAGAAGATGACCGACCGCGTGCTGCGCAAGGCTGCCACACTGAAGTACAAGGACGGCGACGAGCCCTTCATCGAGTTCCCCTCCAACAACACGCATGAGCTGCTGGTGTTCACCGACCAATGCCAGGTGTACAAGTGCAAGGTGGCGCAGTTCGAGGACACCAAGTCGGCCCAGCTGGGCTCGTTCTTGGG
>CAVDWN010000150.1:0-4094 GCA_963612535.1 Sphaerochaetaceae bacterium | reverse complement strand
GGCGCTTTCCCGCGAAGACGAGGAGCGCCTTCGCGACGAGCTCGACGCCCTTGAGGGGAAGCGGGAAAAACTCGAGCGCGCCGTGGATTCCGCCCGCGTCGCAGCGGACAGATCCCAGGCGGACTTCGAGGTTGCCACCGAAGCTCATGACCGCCAAGGGGGCACCGGAACCCGCAAACGCCAGCGCCACGTGATTGTGGCCGTTTGTGCGGTGCTGAGCATCGGCTTGCTTGTTGCTGGTATCCGCATCGCAATTCAGGCTCTCGGCCTCTCATACACTGCCATAGGCATCATGCTCATTGCCTTTTCGCTGGTCATCGCCGCGGCCGGCTTGGCCCTGGCATTGCACCCGCCGCAAGACGACCGCTTGGCCGACGACGATCTGGGCAAGCGCCGATGGGTTATGGAGCAGGACCGTAAGTTCCTTGCTGCTCGTCAGCGGGAATTGGATGAACACGAATCCAGCGTTGCGGCTTTCCTTTCCGAGCAGGGCCTGGCCTTTGCGGGCGGTTCCATCCGGCGGGCAAGAAGGGCGCTCGATCAGCTTGATGCCTCGCGCGCGATGCAGGCAGCGAACCAGCAAAGGGAAAAGGCGGCAAGCCTTCAGCAGGCCGAGTTGCGCCGCTCCATCGCGGAGCTTCGCCGCAAGCGCATCGAGCTGTGCCGCTCTGCCAAGCTGCCCGACAACGCCCCGCTGAAAGCTTTCGACGAGGCGCTGGCTGAAAAGGAAACCGAGCGCCAGCAGGCGCAGCGCACGGCGGCCGAAACCGAGCGCCGCCGCGGCGAGCTGTCCGAGCGTTTGGCGGCCGCGCGGGGATCCATGGACTTCGACAGGGCAAAGCTGGAATATGAAGAGGCATCTGCCCGTTTGAAGGCTGCGCAACACAACTTGATGGTGCTTTTCATAGCCCAGAAAACCCTGCAGCAGGCCATTGCCGAGTGGGATCGGAAGAGCCAGCCCGAAGTGTACCGGCAGGCTTCCCGCCTGCTTTCCCTCATGACCGACGGGGCATGGGTGCAGGTTCGCCTGAGCGAAGACGGCGCCATCGAAGCAGTTGATGCGCTGCGTACCGCGCTGCCGCCGCATCTTCTTTCCGTGGGAACCCGCCAACAGCTGTACCTTTCCCTGCGCTTGGCGTTGCTCATCACTGCCTCGGAAGTGGGGCGGGGTCTGCCGGTGGTCTGCGACGATATCCTGGTCAATTTCGACGACGCCCGCCGGGTGCAGGCTGCCCGCGCCCTGGCCGAGCTGGCTCGCACGCGGCAGGTGGTGCTCTTCACCTGCCATAAGGACGTTGCAGCCCTTATGGGGACTGTCGATCCGAGCAGTAAGCGGCTTGAACTGTAGTATGATTCTGCTTGCTGGGGTCGTGCGCCCCGTGGCGCAAAGCCCGGCTTCACGCATACAGAACATCGAAAGGACCTTTCATGCCAAGCACGGTTCTCCTTGGCGCCCAATGGGGCGATGAGGGCAAGGGCAAAGTCACCGACCTTATCTCGAGTGACTTCGATTACGTAGTCCGTTACCAGGGAGGGAACAACGCCGGGCATACCGTTATCCACGGCGACACGAAGCTTGCCCTGCACCTTATTCCGTCGGGCGTGATGTACGACCATATCACGCCCATCATCGGCAACGGCTGCGTCGTTGACCCGAAGGTCCTTACCGAAGAAATGGAAATGCTCGAACGCGAGGGCTTTTCCTGCGACCGCCTGCGCATCTCCTGCGACGCGCACATCATCATGCCGTACCATATCGACCTCGACGGTGCTTCCGAGCGTCATTTGGGCAAGCACAAGATCGGCACCACCAAGCGCGGCATCGGCCCTGCTTACGAGGATAAGATCAGCCGTTGCGGCATCCGCGTTCAGGATCTTCTGGACGAAAAGATCTTCCGCGAGAAGGTTGAAGCCGCCCTGTTCCTGAAGAACCAGATCCTTACCAAGATCTACGGCCTGGAGCCTTACACGGTCGATCAGATCTGCGAGATGTACCTGCCTTACGCCGACATCCTGCGCCCGCATATGGCGGAAACCACGCAGCTGCTGAACGCAGAGCTGCGCGCCGGCAAGAACGTTCTGTTCGAAGGCGCCCAGGGCACCATGCTCGACGTTGACCATGGCACCTACCCGTTCGTCACCTCGTCTTCCTGCTGCGCCGGCGGCGCGCCCACCGGCTCCGGCGTTGGCCCGAAGGCCATCGACAAGGTTCTGGGCATCGCCAAGGCCTATATCACCCGCGTAGGCTCCGGCCCGTTCCCCACCGAGCTGCACGATGAAACCGGCGAGCTGCTGTGCAAGGTGGGCGGCGAATACGGCGTTACCACCGGTCGCAAGCGCCGCTGCGGTTGGTTCGACGCGGTTCAGGCACGCTATGCGGTAGAGGTGAACTCCATGACCGACATGGCGCTTACCAAGCTCGATGTGCTTTCCTGCGTGCCGCGCATCAAGGTGTGCGTCGCCTACGAGGCCGACGGCGTGCGCTACGACTACTTCCCCATGCAGCATTCGGTTATCTACCCGAAGAACGTCACCCCCATCTACGAAGAGCTTCCTGGCTGGGAGGGCATCGACATCTCGGGCTGCAAGAAGCTGCAGGACCTGCCGGCGAACGCGCAGAGCTACATCAAGTACCTGGAAGAGGTTTCCGGCGTGAAGGCTTCCATCATCGCCGTTGGCCCCGACAGGGATCAGACCATCTTCAACGGCTGGGAAAGCCGCTAGAAAGTGCATCGGCGGGGCGCGTTGTGCCCCGCTTTTCCGTTCACCTCCCTGGCACTTGGCTGCCCGGGAGGTGTTTTCGAAAGACGAACAAGAAAGGCACCAACCGTGAACATCCTCGTCTTGGGCGGCGGCGGCCGCGAACATGCAATCTCTTGGGCGTTGGCGAAGAGCCACCGCTGCTCCGAGCTCTACGTTGCTCCCGGCAACGGCGGCACGGCATCGTTTGCCCATAACGTGAAGAGCCTGAACGTGGAAGACGCCAAGGAGGTGCTGGCTTTCTCCCGCTCGAACAACATCGAGCTGGTGGTTATCGGCCCCGAGGCCCCCTTGGTTGCCGGCGTTGCCGACGTGCTGCGCCAGGCGGGCATCCCCGTGTTCGGCCCCGATTTCCAGGGTGCGCAGCTGGAAGGCTCCAAGACGTATTCCAAGGAATTCATGGAGGCCAATGGCATCCCCACCGCCCGCTACCAGAGCTTCACCGAAGCAGCGCCTGCCCGCGCGTATTGCGAGCAGCTTGGCGCCCCCTTGGTTGTTAAGGCCGACGGCCTTGCAGCCGGCAAGGGCGTAGTGGTTGCCGAAACCCTGGAAGCCGCCCTCGATGCCGTCGATGCCTGCTTCAGCGGAAGCTTCGGCGAGGCGGGCAGCAAGGTTGTGGTGGAGGAATGCCTTACCGGCCCCGAGTGCTCGCTTTTGGCATTCGTTTCCAACGGCAAGGCGTTCTGCATGGCTCCGGCGCAGGACCACAAGCGCGCCTACGACGGCGACCTTGGTCCCAACACCGGCGGCATGGGCGTCTATTCCCCAGTGCCCATCGTTACCGACCAGGAAATGGCAACGATGGTGTCCATTATGGAAACGTCCGCCGCGGCAACGGCTAAGGCTCCCTTCGATAACGACTACCGCGGCTGCCTGTACGGCGGCTTCATGCTTACCCCGCAGGGCCCGAAGGTCCTGGAATTCAACGCCCGCTTCGGCGACCCGGAAACCCAGGTTGTGCTGCCCCGCCTGAAGGGCGATCTGGTGAACATCATGCTCGCTGTGGCTGAAGGCCGACCTGAGGATATCGTTCTGGATTGGTCTGACCAGTGGGCGGTAAGCGTTGTGCTGGCCAGCGAGGGATACCCCGGATCTTACGAGAAGGGCAAGGTAATCCTGGGCGTAGAGGAAGCCGAAGCCCTCGACGACGTGATCGTGTTCCACGCCGGCACCGCGCTGAACCCCGATGGCGAGCTCATCACCGCCGGCGGCCGTGTGCTGAATGTGGTTGCCCTGGGCGATACCTTCGAAGAGGCCCGCAACCGCGCCTACGAGGCCTGCAAGCTCATCACCTTCGAAGGCGTTCAGTACCGTACCGACATCGGCAAGCGCGC
>CAVDWN010000149.1:0-4102 GCA_963612535.1 Sphaerochaetaceae bacterium | reverse complement strand
TTTGCAGGCGGCTGCTTACTTCAGCAGATCAGCTGCAACTTCCTTGGCGCATTCGATGCCGTCGGCAAGCGAGTTAACCACCAGGGTGGAGCCGTGCTTCGCATCGCCGGCAGCATAGATGGGCGTTTCGCCCTCGTGCTTCACACGATGGGTGCCTTCCACCATTACCGGGCGGATACCGCGGCCTTCGGTTACCTCGGCGCCCAGGGCGTCGTACACGCCGCGCTCGGGGCCGCTGAAGCCGCAGGCGATGAGCACCAGCTGCGCGGGAAGCGTGCGCTCCGTGCCCATCTGGCGCTGGGAGGTGCCGTTGCTCCAATCAAGCGTTACCACGCGCAGGCCGGATACCTTGCCGTCTTCGGTAAGGATCTCGACGGTATCGGTAGAGAACGAACGAGGATCCTCGCCGAAGTGCTCGATAGCCTCGCGCTGGCCGTAATCGGTCTTCTTCACGAAGGGCCATTCGGGCCACTGATTACCCTCGCCGCGAACCTCGGGCGGAGCAGGGTTGTACTCAAGCTGGCGAACGCTCTTGCAGCCCTGGCGAAGCGCCGTGGCGATGCAGTCGGTGCCGGTGTCGCCACCGCCGATGACGATGACGTCCTTGCCCTCGGCAGAGATCTCGTCATCGTGGCCGTTCAGCAGCGCCTTGGTGGAAGCACCAAGGTAGTCAACGGCGAACACCACGCCTTCGGCATCGGCACCGGGAGCCGCAACCGTGCGGGCAGCGGTAGCGCCCACGGCAACGATGACCGCATCGAAATCTGCCTTCAGCTTTTCAGCCACAGCTGCGTCGGACGCATCGGTGTTCAGCTCGATGGCAATGCCGTTTTCCTTCAGGAACTCGATACGGCGGTTCACCACTTCCTTGGGAAGCTTCATGTTGGGGATGCCGTACATAAGAAGGCCGCCGGCGCGATCGTGACGCTCGAACACGGTAACCTTGCAGCCCAGCTCCACCAGCTGCCAAGCGGCACCCAGGCCGCAGGGGCCGGAACCGACAACGGCAACCTTGGGCGCATCGGCCGCAGGCTTGCGCAGCGGCTTGGGGCCGCCGGCCGCCCATTCATGGTCGGAAATGGCGCGCTCGTTGTCGCGGATGGTGGTTGCGCCCTCGATGGAGGCCAAGTTGCAGGCAGCCTCGCACAGAGCCGGGCACACGCGGCCGGTGAACTCGGGGAACGGGTTGGTAAGCGCCAAACGCTCTGCCGCTTCGCTCCACAGGCCGCGATACACCAGGTCGTTCCACTCGGGAATCAGGTTGTGCAGCGGGCAGCCCGAAGGGCGTGCCTTGCCGAAGGAATAGCCGGCCTGGCAGAATGCCACGCCGCACATCATGCAGCGGCTGGCCTGCACCTGCTGCTGCTCGTCGGTCAGAGGAACGGCGAACTCGTTGAAGTCCTGCATGGCGTCTGCCGCGCAGCGCTCGCTGTGGGCAATACGATCATGCTCGAGGTATGCTCCTGCCTTACCCATTATTTGACCCCCTTGCCAACGATCTCGTACGCACGCTCGAGTGCTTCCTCATGGCTCTTGCCCTCGGCTTCGGCCTGGGCAACGATCTGAAGCACGCGCTCGTACTCGACCGGGATAACCTTCACGAAATGCTTCTTCATGTCGTCGAAGCGGTACAGCATCTTGATGCCGCGCGGGCTCTGCGTGTACTCCACATGCTCTTCGATGAGCTCGTGGATGAACTCGATCTCTTCCTCGGTGGGAGCAACCAGCTTCACCGAGCCCATGTTGCAGCGGGCGGGCAGCGTGCCGTACTCGTCGTACACGTAGGCGATGCCGCCGGTCATGCCAGCTGCGAAGTTAAGGCCGACCTCACCCAGGATAAGGGCCACGCCGCCGGTCATGTACTCGCAGCCATGGTTGCCAACGCCCTCTACCACGATGGTGGCACCGGAGTTGCGCACGCCGAAGCGCTGGCCGGCCAAGCCGTTCACGAAGCCGCGGCCGGAAGTGGCGCCGAAGAAGGCGACGTTGCCCACGATGGTGTTCTCGTCGTACTTGAAGGTTGCCTTCTCGGACGGACGCACCGAGAGGATGCCGCCGGAAAGACCCTTGCCGAAGTAGTCGTTCGCATCGCCCACCACGTTCAGGGAAACACCCTTGGGGATGAAGGCGCCGAAGCTCTGGCCAGCGGAGCCTTCGCAGTCGATGGTAACGGAGCCATCGGGCAGGCCCTCGGGGTGCGCCTTGGTAACGGCAGCGCCCAGGATGGTGCCCACGCAACGGTTCACGTTGGCGATGTCGGCACGGAAACGAACCGGCTGCATATGCTCGCGCGCTTCCTCGGTCATGGGAAGGAACAGCGTGGAGTCGAGCGACTTGTCCAGCTCCACGTCGTAGGCCATCTCGGGCAGGAAGTGACGGCCGGCAGCACCGGGGATGTGGGCGCCGAACTCGCACTCGCCGTTGGCAAGCACGGGCGAAAGGTCAAGCAGGTTGGCCTTCCAGTTGCCGGGAACCTCTACCTGGTGCAGGCACTCGGGATGGCCCACCATCTCGTCTACCGTGCGGAAACCGAGGGATGCCATGATCTCGCGCATCTGCTCGGCCACGAACAGCATGTAGTTCACCACGTGCTCGGGCTTGCCGCGGAAGCACTTGCGCAGGCGGCAGTTCTGCGTTGCGATGCCGGCCGGGCAGGTGTCCTGCTGGCAGTCGCGCTGCATCAGGCAGCCCATGGCGATAAGCGGCATGGTTGCGAAACCGAACTCCTCGGCACCGAGCAAGCAGGCAACGGCAACGTCTTTGCCGTCCATCAGCTTGCCGTCGGCCTCCAGCACCACGCGGGAGCGCAGGCCGTTCTGCAGCAGCGTCTGCTGAGCCTCGGCGATGCCCAGCTCAAGCGGCAAGCCCGCATGCCAGATGGAATCGCGCGGGGCAGCGCCGGAGCCGCCGTTGTGACCGGAGATAAGGATCTTGTCGGCTGCGCCCTTGGCAACGCCGGTGGCGATGGTGCCAACGCCGGCCTCGGACACGAGCTTCACGGAAACACGCGCGTTGGGGTTGGCGTTCTTCAGGTCGAAGATCAGCTCTGCCAGGTCTTCGATGGAGTAGATGTCGTGATGCGGCGGGGGCGAGATAAGGCCGATGCCCGGGGTGGACTGGCGAACCTCTGCGATCCAGGGGTACACCTTCTTGCCGGGCAGGTGGCCGCCTTCGCCGGGCTTTGCGCCCTGGGCCATCTTGATCTGGATCTCGATGGCGGAAGAAAGGTAGCGGCTGGTAACGCCGAAGCGGCCGGAAGCGATCTGCTTGATGGCGCTGTTCAGCGAGTCGCCGTTGGGAAGCGGGGTCTCGCGGCGCGGATCCTCGCCGCCCTCGCCGGAGTTGGAGCGGCCGCCCAAGCGGTTCATGGCGATGGCCATGCACTTGTGGGCTTCCTCGGAAATGGAGCCGTAGCTCATGGCGCCGGTGTTGAAGCGCTTGGCGATCTCGGATGCAGGCTCAACTTCTTCCAGCGGCACCGGCGTGCGGTCGGTGACGAAATCGATCAGATCGCGCAGGCGGATGGCGCGGCCTTCCTGGTGCAGATGGTCGCTGTACTCCTTGAACATCTCGTAGTTGCCCTCGCGGCAGGCATGCTGCAGCAGGTAGATGGTCTGCGGGTCGATAAGATGCTCTTCGCCGTCTTGCGGGCGCCACTTGGTAAGGCCAAGGGAAGGCAGCTGCTCGGGGCTGGGCGAATCCAGGATGGCCAGCGCATCGTCGTAGCGCTGGTTTTCCTCGCGCTGCACATCGGCAACGCCCAGGCCGCCCACACGCGAAACCGTGCCGGCGAAGTACTTGTCCACGAATTCCTGCTTCAGGCCAACCGCCTCGAAGATCTGCGCGGAATGGTAGCTCTGCACCGTGGAGATGCCCATCTTGGACATAACCGAGGTGATGCCGGCGGTAACCGCCTTGTTGTAGTTGGCAATGCCCTCTTCGGCGGAAACGGCGATGGCGCCCTTCGCAGCCAAATCGGCGATGCACTCGTGGGCCATGTACGGGTAGATGCCCGAAGCGGAGTAGCCAACCAATGCCGCGAAGTCGTGCGCGGAAATGGCGTCGCCGGTTTCCACCACGAAGTCGGCGAAGGTGCGAACAC
>CAVDWN010000148.1:0-4111 GCA_963612535.1 Sphaerochaetaceae bacterium | reverse complement strand
ATCAACGCCGGCATCAGCGAGATCATCTACCGCAACCCGTACCCCGACGAGCTGGCGATGGAGCTCCTGAACGAGTCGGGAATCAAGATCCGCATCTTTGATGGTCAAAATCCCGAATAATGACCATCGGCTGTTCCACACTTGTGGTGTTGGAATTAACGAACGTGTTTAAGAAGTTCGAAACATTCATTTAATATAGGACAAATAACGCATATTGACCGCATGTAAACCGATTAAAGGTTCACCCGAACGCGTTACTACGGTATTGTGTTCATCTGGGTTTGTGAGCAATTGCCACTCGCCCAATTAATATGCACGTTGTCGGAAGCTCTCTTCGCCCCCAAGGGCAAGCATATATGCTACTTGGAGTCGAAAAGGGCGTCGCCGGCGCCCGCATTCGGAAGAAAGGACAAGATGCTCGTACCCGTGGCGGCAGGAATCGTGGCAGGGATCGTAGGGTTCCTCCCATTGTTCATCTCCCTGCGTTTATCACGGCGTTCGGCATCTCTTTCGGCGATGGGCACAGGCTTGTATGGTTTGGCGGGCACGTTCGTCTCGCTCATCATCGTGGCTGTTGCCCTTATCGTCTGCGCGGTAACCAACCGCGAAGTCGTCCTTCCCTTCGGTGTGGCTGAAATCGTGGCCCTAATCGTGTCCACGTCCGCATATGTCGTTTACAAAAACGTCCTTGCCAAGCGCAAGAACAAGTAAGTATCGGAAAGGTAAGGAATCTAGATGGGTGAAGCACTTTCACAGTTCGTCGAGGAGGCGCAGCATCTCTCGTCGCAGTTCGACTCGGCAACGGTCTTTTCCATCGCGGGTTGGCATGTATCCCAGTACGTCCTGTACATGGCGATTGCGCTCGTCCTGGTAGCGGCTCTTGTTCTTATCGCTGGCCGCAAGCTCACGCTTGTGCCTCACAGCAAGTTCCCGCACATCTTCGAGTACGGCTACAACTTCATTTCCGAAAGCGTCGGCGCCGACGTTATCGGCGAAGGCTTCAAGAAGCACGTTCCCTTCCTGGCAACGCTGTTCTTCTTCATCCTTACCGCCAACATCATCGGCCTTATCCCGGGCGCTAAGGCGGCAATGGGCACCATCTCCATCACGTGGGCGCTCGCCGTTATCTCGTTCGTTTACTTCAACTTCTGGGGTTTGAAGGAGCTCGGCTTCTTCCATTACTTCAAGGCGCTGTGCCCCTCTGGCGTGCCCGGCCCCATCGCCCCGGTAATCTGGTTCCTGGAGTTCTTCTCCATGGTCATCCGCGTTCTTACGCTCGCCGTTCGACTTTACGGCAACATGCTGGCCGGCCATATGGTTCTTGCCGTGTTCTCGCTGGCAACCACCATCTTCCTGCAGACCGCCATCTTCCAGATGGACATCGTTGCAGGCCTGCCCGCCATCGCATGGTTCTTCCTGCTGTTCTTCATGTACGCCCTCGAAACGCTGGTTGCGTTCTTGCAGGCATACGTGTTCACCATCCTTTCTTCCTCTTACATCGGCATGGCCATCCATCCTCACTGATGCAGGGGTAGGAAGAAATCGGATCTGCGCTTCTTGCGCTGGCGGCCCCGCGGCCGCCGAAACACTTTGGTACTACAGCTGGTACGGAAAACTTCAGCTGAGCTTAGTAACTAGGACGAGGGAAAGGCCCTTGTCCAACTAAAGGAGGTAATCGTGGAACTCACTCTCGCAATCGCTGCGTTGAAGGTCGTTGGCTATGGCCTCGCAGCAATCGGCCCTGGCATCGGTATCGGCGTTGCTACCTACGGCCTGTGCGTGTCTGCTGCTCGTCAGCCTGAGATGAAGGGTCAGCTCATGGGCTACTTCTTCATCGGCGCTGCAATGTCTGAGGCACTTGCACTGCTCGGCCTGGTTCTTTTCTTCATCGGTTAGAACTTCGCGAAACCAAGTAACTAACGAAGAAACCGAAAGAAGAGAAGGAGGCACGCGAATTGAACGCACACGTACGTAACTGTGCAAGTGGCATGATCGCCTTTGCTGCAGCATCTGCGGCATTCCCGGTATGCGCGTTCGCTGACGAGAGCGCTGGCATCAGCGCTATTCTTCCTCAGATGGAAGAATTCATTCCTATGCTCGTCGCCTTCATCATCTTGTGGATCGTCCTTGCCAAGTTCGGCTGGCCCCTGTTCGAGGGCATGCTGAACAAGCGTGAGGAAACCATTAAGAACTCCCTGGAGAAGTCCGAGGAGGCACGACAGGAAAGCGAACGACTGCTGGCCGAGTACCGTGAGCAGCTCGAGGGCGCAAAGGCCCAGGCGCAGCAGATCCTCAACAATGCCAAGCTTTCCGGTGACGCTCTTGAGAAGGAGATCACCGCTAAGGCCCAGGCAGAGGCGGATGCGATCATCGACAAGGCCCGCGCGGCCATCGAGCAGGAGAAGGAAAACGCCATCAAGGAGCTTCAGGCTTCCATGGCCGACACTTCTATCGCAGTTGCTTCTCGCCTGATCGGCGAGGATTTCAGCGACGACGAGCATCGTAAGCTCATCGAGCGCTACGTGAAAGAGGCAGGTAGTCTAAATGGCTAATCGTCTTGTCATCAATGAAACGATTGCAGCCTACGCCAACGCCGCCATCGATGGCGCAAACGCCACCGGCGGTCGCGACGCTGTCGTCGAGGTTCGCAACCAGATGCAGCAGATCCTCGGGTACATGGCAACCAACATCGATCTACGTCTCTCGTTGGACAACGAGGCTTACACGGCCGAGCAGCGCAGCGCGCTTGCCGGCAACGTATTCGAAGGCTATCACCCGGTGGTCGTTGAGCTTCTTGAGGTTATGGCTTCCCGTTGCGACGCGAACCTGTTCCGTCGCGTGGTCGCTCGCTATGAAGAGCTGATCGAGGAAAAGCTTAACTTCAACGTTGTTGATGTGACGACGGTTGTTGAACTTGATGACAACCTGCGAACCGTAATTACCGAAAAAGCCGTTTCCGACTTGGGTCGCGACTGCGTGCTCGTAGAGCACATCGACCCTGCCATCCAGGGCGGCATTATCATGAGCTGTGGCAGCCGATACGTCGATGCGAGTGTTCGCACCCAATTCGACAAGGCTCGTATCGCTCTTAAGAAGAAAGATGGAGGTGAATGCTAGTGACTGAAATCACCGCACAGTCTATCGACGCGGCACTGCGCAAGCAGCTCGACGCCATCAACACGTCCGTAGAGTCTCGCGAGACCGGCACGGTTGTGCAGATCGGCGACGGTATTGCCCGTATCGACGGCCTTAAGGGTGCGATGTCTGGTGAGCTCCTTGAGTTCATCGCTTCCGACGGACGTATCGTTTCCGGTTTGGTGCAGAACCTCGAGGAAGAGGAAGTCGGCGCCGTACTCCTTGGTGACATCACTGCAATCAAGGAGAACGACCAGGTACGTACCACTGGCAAGATTCTGGAAGTACCTGTTGGCAAGGCAATGCTCGGCCGCGTTGTTAACGTGCTCGGCCAGCCCATCGACGGCAAGGGCCCCATCGAGACGGACGCGTTCCGCCCCGTTGAGTTCAAGGCACCTGGCGTTCACGAGCGTCAGCCCGTTGAGGAGCCTATGCAGACCGGTATCCTCGCTATCGACTCTATGATCCCGATCGGTCGTGGTCAGCGCGAGCTGATCATCGGCGACCGTCAGACCGGTAAGACCTCTATTGCCGTTGATGCCATCATCAACCAAAAGGGCAAGGGCATGGTCTGCGTCTACGTCGCAATCGGCCAGAAGGCCTCTACCGTTTCCGGTATCGTTGAAACCCTCGAGCGCTTCGGCGCGATGGACTACACCATCGTCGTTGCCGCTACGGCTTCCGATCCTGCTCCGCTGCAGTACATGGCTCCTATGGTCGGCGCTGCAATGGGCGAGTACTTCATGTTCAACGGCGAAGACGGCAAGCCCGCCAACGCCGAGAACCCTGGTGGTCACGTCCTTGCGGTATACGACGACCTGTCCAAGCAGGCTGTTGCCTACCGTCAGATGTCCCTGACCCTGCATCGTCCTCCCGGACGCGAGGCTTACCCGGGCGACATCTTCTACCTGCATTCCCGCCTGCTGGAGCGCGCATGTAAGCTCTCCGACGAGAACGGCGCAGGTTCCATGACGGC
>CAVDWN010000147.1:0-4126 GCA_963612535.1 Sphaerochaetaceae bacterium | reverse complement strand
GCTCCCGAAGGTGCGGTGCGGCAACGGTGGCTGTCGCAAACCGGGCTTTATCGTTCAGGGGAAAGCCAGCTGTTCGAGAAGAGGATGTTCATATCTACCTGGGTTGATATTCCATCAACCTTTCCGGTGTGCGAGTACTGCCACATAACCATATTGCCGAACGAGCTGGTGGGATGGCTGCAATCGTACTCCGCATACCACACGGCGTAGTCGAGCTTGCTCAGGCTAAGGCGGCTTAGGTCGTGTTGGTTGCCGTAGATCATGGGTGTGTAGCCAGCGTTTTCCACGGCGCTGCAGAAAGCCTGCGCATTCTTCGTCAGCTGTTCGCTGGAAAGGTTGTTGGCACGGGCTTCATTGTTTGCCGTGTATTCCTGGTCGTACACCACCGGGTACTTAACCCCAACGCCGTTTATCAGCTCAAGCACGTACTCTGCTTCTTCCCGCGCTTCTTCTTCGCTTGTTGCCTGCGAGTAGAAGTAGACGCCGAAGGGCAAGCCGGCCTGGGTTACGCCGGTGACGTTCTGGGAGAACTTCGTGTCGGTGTAGAGCCCGCCTTCGGTTTGCCCGCGGCGGCCGCAGCGCAGCACAGCGAAATCGACGCCGTCGTTCTTTACGGCGTTCCAGTCGATGTCTCCTTGAAGGTCCGACACATCTACGCCGACAGCAGAAACTTTCTTACCGTCTTCGTAGTACGCCATGCGGCCATCTTCGTCTTTCAGGTTTTCCCAATGGTAGGGGGTTGCGGCGGTGCAGCTGTTGCCAGCGATGGCAACGCCGATAAGCAGTGCGATGGTTGCCGCTATGACTGCCATCGGGGCGATAGGCAGCTTGCTTTTCGCAGTGCGGCCTGCGGCTGGGTGTTGTTGTTCGCTATTTCTCATTCTTGGATGGTAACAAGGGGATTGCTTGCTGATGCCAGGAACGGCTCTATTGCTTCGTTTGGTCATAATTTCGGCCGGCGCAGCGCTTGCCCCAAGACCCTGCATGCTCCATTGCCCTGCGCCTATTAGGCTCCAGGGCGTTTGCGTGTTGTGGAACAGCGGTGCCGTTAATCGGAAGGCAATGAGCGATACGGTAGAATGATCAGGTCGATTTACTTGTTGATACTCTTATTGGGGGTTTCTATATGTGCGGTATCGTCGGATTCACCGGCTCCATCCAGGCAAAGCAGGTTCTGCTCGAAGGTTTGAAGCGCCTCGAGTACCGTGGCTACGATTCTGCGGGCATTGCCGTTGAAGACGGAAACGGCATCAACATCGTGAAGCGCCTGGGCAAGGTTTCCGGGCTCAAAGATGCTGTTCAGGAAGATATGTGCTTGGGCACTGCCGGCATCGGCCACACCCGCTGGGCAACCCATGGCGTACCCAGCGAGCGCAATGCCCACCCTCATACCGACTGCTCTGGCAACATCGCGGTGGTGCACAACGGCATCATCGAGAACTTCGCCGAGCTGCGCGAAGAGCTTTCCGCGAAGGGCCATACCTTTTCTTCCGACACCGACACCGAGTGCATCGCCCATCTGGTAGAGGAAAACTACCACGGCGATCTGCTTGAGGCGGTCCGTGTTGTTTCCAACTCGCTTTCCGGCGCGTACGGCTTGGCGGTAATGCATCACGATCATCCCGGCGAGATCGTGGTTACCCGCAAGGATTCGCCGATTGTTCTGGGGGTTGGCGAAAACGGCAGCTACCTGGGCTCCGACATCATCGCCCTTATCGATGCCACGCGCGACGTGGTCATCCTTGAAGATGGCCAGCTTGCCGTTATGCACCCCGACCACATCGACTACTTCGATGCGCAGGGCTCTTCCGTTACCCCTACCGTTACCCATGTGGACTGGGATATCGACGTTGCGGAAAAGGGCGGTTACCCCGACTTCATGCTGAAGGAGATCCACGAGCAGCCGCGCGTGGTGCGCGATACGCTTGCCGGCCGTATGTCCGGGCACGAGATCTCCATCGACGAGCTTACCCTTACGCGCCAGGAGCTGAACTTCATCGACCGCGTGTACCTTATCGGCTGTGGCACCTCGTTCCATGCGGGCCTCATTGCCAAGAACCTTATCGAGAGCTGGGCGCGCATCCCTACTGAAGTGGAGGTTGCCAGCGAGTTCCGTTACCGCAACCCCATCATCACGCCCACCACGTTGGTTGTGGCGGTTTCGCAGTCCGGCGAAACGGCCGATACGCTTGCCGCCATCCGCGATGCCCGCATCAAGGGCGCCAAGGTGTTCGGCATCACCAACGTTATCGGCTCGCCTGTTGCGCGCGAGTCGGACGGCGTTATCTACACCAAGGCTAACAAGGAGGTAGCGGTAGCTTCCACCAAGTCGTTCATCGGCCAGGTGGTAAGCCTTACCCTGCTTGCCCTTCTGTTGGGTCGTGCAAAGGGCAAGCTCACCCTGAACCAGGTGCGTATGCTGTTCAGCGAGTTGGCCGATACCGCCGATCAGATCGAGGAGATCCTGCAAGACACCTCCGCCATCGACGAGGCGGCCAACTTCTTCGATGGTCGCCAGTCTACGCTCTACATCGGCCGCGGATTGGGCGAGGCCACCTGCTACGAAGGTGCGCTGAAGCTGAAGGAGATCAGCTACATCCACGCCGAAGCCTATGCTGCCGGTGAGATGAAGCATGGCCCTATTGCCCTGCTCGACGAAGGCTTCCCGATCGTTGCCGTTGCCACCCAGAGCGCCACGTACGACAAGACGGTTTCGAACCTCGAGGAATCGAAGAGCCGTGGGGCGAAGATCATTGCCATCGCCACCGAGGGCGACGAGGCCATCAAGAAGGTGGCCGATCATGTTATCTACATCCCGAAGGTGCGTGATTCGTTCATGCCCATTACCGCCAGTGTGCCGCTTCAGCTGCTGGCCCGCGCCGTCGCCGTTTCGCGTGGCTGCGATGTGGACCAGCCTCGCAACCTGGCCAAATCGGTAACGGTCGAATAGCCTTCATGGTTTCATCCGGCAACAACCCTGCTGTAGCCGCATCGGCGCAGGATGCCTTGGCCGCTGCAGCTCAGGGCGCCAAGTCCCAGGTCGTTCTGCCCGATAGCGTGTCGATGGGCGTCGATATCGTCGAGATAGACCGCATCAAGGCCATAATGGAGCGCTCGCCTGCGTTCATCGAGCGGGCGTTCTCGTGCGAGGAACGCGCCTATTGCGATGCTTCCGCCAAGCCCGAGTGCCACTACGCCACGCGTTTCGCGGCGAAAGAGGCTGTGCTCAAGGCGCTGGGAACAGGGTTTTCCCGGGGCATAAAAGCCGCCGATGTTGAGGTTGCGTTGAATTCCAAGGGAAAGCCCTATGTTCGGCTTAAGGGGAAGGCTGCTGCGGAGGCGCGCAAGAGGGGTATCAGGGAGATCCCGCTTTCCCTTTCGTACACGCATTCCGAGGCGGTTGCCTGCGCGCTGGCGCTCACCGAAGACGAGCGCGAAGCTGCCCAGGCAAAGAAGCAGGACCCGGTAAAGGAACTGGGCAAGCGCTTCAAGGAAGCGCGTTCGCTTCTTGACGAGATACCGGCGACCCAGGAAGAGGGTGAATAGGTTGCCCGATCTTTCCGAATTTGCCCGATTGGTTCCCGTTCCTGCCGATGATGCGCACAAGTACTCCCGCGGCAAGGCGGTCGTGGTTGCAGGGTCGGCTCCGTACCCCGGGGCGGCCATGATGTGCTCCGTTTCCTCGCAGCTGGCTGGCGCCGGTTACACGCAGGTGTTCACCAGCCGCCGCAACGTCAAGCTCGTGCAGCAGTTCAGGCCATCGCTTGTTGTGTCTTCCTTTTCCGAGCTGGACCCTGCGACGGCCATTGCCGCCCAGTACCCGGGTGCATTCGTTGCTGGTTCCGGCTTCGATGCGGCAGATGCAGAAGCAGAAGCGGCATTGCGCCGCATCCTGAAGCGCGGCATCGCTCCAGTGTTGGTGGATGGCGGTGCGCTTTCTTTCGTTTCTGCGCCCAAGATGCGCAAACTTCTGCTGAAGCGGCAGAAGCAGGGCCTCGCCACGGTGCTTACCCCTCATTGGGGCGAAGCCCAGAGGCTCGCAGCTCCCTATGCTATCGACCTTACCCAGCTGTCGCAGGTAGAGGCCGCGCGCTCGCTTTCGCTTTGCTATGGCAGCATCGTTGTT
>CAVDWN010000146.1:0-4142 GCA_963612535.1 Sphaerochaetaceae bacterium | reverse complement strand
TCGGTGGAAGCCAGGCGGTAGTACTTCACCATGATGTTGTCGGGGATGGACATAACCTTGCCGAACATTTCCTTCGGCTCGTCGGTAAGGCCGATGTAGTTGCCGTAGCTCTTCGACATCTTGCGCACGCCGTCGGTGCCTTCCAGCAGCGGAAGCGTCAGGCACACCTGCGGCTCCATGCCCATCTTCTCCATAAGCTCGCGGCCGGCAAGCAGGTTGAACAGCTGGTCGGTGCCGCCCAGCTCCACGTCGGCCTTGATCATCACGGAGTCGTAGGCCTGCATAACCGGGTACAGGAACTCGTGCAGGCTGATGGGCAGGTTGGAGGTATAGCGGTTATGGAAGTCGTCGCGCTCCAGGATGCGTGCAACCGTGAAGTTGGAGGCAACCTTCAGCAGCTCTTCCATGCCCATGGAAAGGATCCACTCGGAGTTGTAGCGCAGCGTGGTTTTCTCGGGATCGAGCACCTTGAATGCCTGGTCAACGTAGGTCTGCGCGTTCACCTTGATCTGGTCGCGCGTAAGCTGCGGGCGCGTGGTGTTGCGGCCAGAAGGGTCGCCGATGAGCGCGGTGCCGTCGCCGATGATAAGCGTTACCTGATGCCCCAGGTCTTGGAACTGGCGCAGCTTGCGCAGCGGAACCGCATGGCCCAGATGGATATCGGGAGCGGTGGGGTCTACGCCCAGCTTGATGTTCAGGGGCTTGCCGCGCTTCAGCTTGTCCATCAGCGCTTTTTCGGGCACGATCTGCGCTGCGCCCGACTGGATGATATGGAACTGCTCTTCAGGTGAAATCATGATTCCTCTTTCTAAGTTTCAGCAGAGATTCTAGCACAGGGTTTTCGGGCGGATTGCCCCTGCGTAGGAGCCAATGCGGCCCTGATCCCTTCCCTTCGGCGGCGGCGCGCCAGGGCGCCTACCCTTCGCGAATCGGCCATGGCTACTGCACCCCGCGGAACAGGTGGCCGGAAGTGGCGCCTTCGGCCTTGGCAACCTTGTTGTTGCCCTTCTGCGCGATGTCGCGCGCACGAACGGCGCGCTGCACCTTCTTGGTGGTTTCGTCCACGTTCATAAGCGTGGTGTCCACCATCACCGTGGAAACGCCGGCGTTCATCAGCTCGGGCATAAGGTGGGCGATGTCCAGCTGCACCGCGTTGTACAGGTGGCTGCGGCCGGTGCAATCGGTTACCACCGGCATCTCGTAGCCCTTGCGGTCCTTCAGGTAATGCGGGCTCTTGCGGCGCGGGCACACCGCGCATTCCTGGCTGCAGGGGCCCTGGCTCATAAGCAGGCAGTGCTCGGTAACCATAAGCTCGGTTTGGCCGATGATGGTAAGCCCCAGCTCCATAGAGGCCATTTCGCCCAGCTCCTCTATCTGCACCAGCGAAAGCTCGGGCGAAAGCCACACACGCTGCACGCCGAAGTCGGCCATGGCCTGCAGGTCGAGCTTGTTGGTTACCGGGACGTTCGGCCCCACCTCGGGCTCGGCGCCTACCTCGGTTGCATGCAGCAGCTGACCCAGGTTCTGGCACAGAACCGGCTTGCCCTCGCGCACACGGCCCCAGATGTCGAAGCCGTTGCGGTTCTGCTCGTCGAACATCTGCGAAACGGTGGGCAGCACCGGGATGCACTGCTTGGGGTAGCCGGCCTGCTCGGCGGTGCCGGAAAGCTGACCGGCGATAACCGCCTCGCCGCGGCGGTAGTTGGCGGCGGGAACGTAGATAAGGTCGGCCCCGGCGCGCTTGGCGGCGCGGGCGCAGGCCGGGTTGGTGGCAAGCACGGCAACCTTGCACGAGCCCTTGCGCACCGGCGCGGCAAACGTGCGCTTGGGCGCGCGGCTCAGCTTGCGCGCATGGTAGGCGGCAAGCATCTGCTGCTGAAGCTGTTCTGCCGCCTGGGCACGCAGCTTGTGCAGGGCCGAAAAGCCCATGCCCACGCCTTCGTCCAGCTCGATTTCCAGGCTGGCAAGCTCGAAGGGCGTGGTGCCCATGCGGTCGATGTGCTGGCGCACCTCTTCTTCGGTGATGGCCTTGGTGCGCGCCGCTTCCACCACGTTGCCCTCTACGGCTGCCACGATGCCATTGGGCGCCGTGAATTCCAGGCGGGCCGGGGCGCCGATGTGCAGCACCGCCCTGCCGGAAACGGGCACAGCGGGCAGGCGGTTGTCGTCTGCGAACTCCGCTTCGGCATTGCGCACGCGGAACACGCGGTCGCCCTTGCCAACGGCGCGCTCTACCGCCAGCACCACCCTGCCCTGCTTGTCGGTGCGCAGCGGGCCTACGGTATGCACGAAGTGGCCGCGGTTGGTCCAGAACTCGATAAGGTCGCCTTCGTGCAGGTCTGCCTCGGCATCGATGGCAACCCGGCCGTCTTTCGCCTGGGCAACGCGCCCAACGAACACGCCGCGGTTGTTCGGGCGGCCGTAGCTCATGATGTCGTTGCCGCGCTGGCCGGTAAGGTAGGCCGTGGTGAACCCGCGCGAAAACGCCTCGGAAAGAACGGTGCGCTCGGCTTCGGTTGCCCCCATGCCCTGCGTCGGTTCGCCCTTCGCGCGGGCGGCCTCTATGCGGTCGATCACCGCGCGGTACACGCCCACTACCGCCTGCACGTACTCGGGCGATTTCATGCGCCCCTCCACCTTCAGCGAGGAAATGCCCGCATCAAGCAGCTGGGGAATAAGGTCGATGGTGCACAGGTCCTTCGGGGAAAGCAGATGCTCGCCAGGGGAAGGCAGGCTCTTTCGCAGGGCGCGGTTGTGCAGCTCGTAGGGAAGGCGGCATGCCTGGGCGCAGCGCCCGCGGTTGGCGGAACGGCCGCCCACCATGGAAGACATGAAGCACTGGCCCGAATAGCAGATGCACAGCGCGCCGTGGGCGAAGCATTCCAGATCTACCCCCAGCTCCTGGGCCAGCGGCCCCAGCACGTTCAGCTCTTCCAAAGAAAGCTCGCGGGCAAGCGTTACGCGCTTGGCGCCCAGGGCAGCCGCTGCGCGAAGGCCGTCTTCGTCGTGGATGTTCATCTGGGTGGAAACATGAACTTCCACATCGGGGATAACGCGGGCAAGCTCGACGCTGATGCCGATGTCCTGCACGATGAAGGCATCCACGCCGCAACGGTATGCCTGACGCGCAAGCTCCAGGGCATCCTGCAGTTCGGAGGGAAGCACCACTGTGTTCAGCGTAAGGAAGATCTTCACCCCGCGCAGGTGGGCGTAATCGCAAGCCTCGGCCAAGCTTTCCAACGTGAAGTTGTCGGCACCGCGGCGGGCGTTGAAATGGCCGGCACCAAGGTACACGGCATCGGCGCCGGCGCGCACGGCGGCATGCAGGCAGGCCATGTTGCCCGCAGGGGCAAGCAGCTCGACGCGCTTTGCTGAAGATTGGGCAGGTGCCGCGCCCGTGGGCTCGGGGGCGTTGGCTGCGGTGTCGGGTTCCCTGGTCATGGTTCGTCCTTTGCTCTCTTGCCACCTCAGGGCAGAAAAACGGCCATCTTCCGATGGCCGCCCTGTTTGCTGGATATTCGTAAGCCGCCCTATGCGGATTGGACCTTGCTGTCCGCGTCTTGCAGTGCCTGGATACCCGCGTTGTAGTGCGACTGGATATCGGCCATGCGGCTTTCGTAATCGGAATAATCGTAGCTGCCGCTCTTCGGGGCCTTCACGTCTTCATAGAGCTGCACATACGACGACAATGCGGTCTGCAGTTCCTTCGCACCGTTTACGTACTGGGAGTGGATGTCGGCCATGGCATCGGGGACCTCAAGGGCTTCCAAGCTGGAAACGCACTGGTCAACAGAGGAAAGCTGCGAGGAAAGGGACACCACCTCGTCGTCCTTCACTGCCTTGGCGAAAGATTCCATGTTGGTGTTCAAGGTTTCCATGATGGTGTTCACGGAAGACATGTACTGGCGGTTCTTGGTCTGCTCGTCGGTCTGGCTGTTGCCGGAAACGCAACCGGCCAGAACGCCCATGCACACAACGCAAAGCGCTGCTATCACAAGAAAACGTAGTTTCGCTTTCATAAGATCCTTCCCATTAAAGGAACGGCAGCGCCGGGTTGCGCTGCGCACCTTTCATTGAAAACGATATCGCCTGCCCGCGCAGCCGTAAGGGGCCTTCTTCCCGAAGAATCCATAGCCGCACCG
>CAVDWN010000145.1:0-4157 GCA_963612535.1 Sphaerochaetaceae bacterium | reverse complement strand
GTGGTGAACGCCGTGATGCCGAAAGGCACGGCATCTGCCGCCCAACCGGCCGGTACGGCAACTGCTCCCAAATCGCTGAGGTTGCAATGGTTGGTGTACAGCCCCATCTGCGAATTGGTGGCAATGGGGTCGGCGTCAACCTGTTCGCGCGTGAAGGTGCCGCCTGCGGTTGGCATGATCATGATGGCGTCATCGAACAGCTGGGCGCATTTGGCGCGCATGGCGGTTACCTGGTGCAGGGTCTGGAACATGTCTGCCGCGGTAAGGTCGGGGCGGTTTCCGCTTTCCAGGATCTGCTTGGTAACGGGGAATACCGCTTCGCCGTTCTCTTCAACGAAGCTGCCCAGGTCGCTCCAACGCTCTGCGACCCAGGGGCCGTCGTACAGGATGGATGCAATGCGGGAAAACTCTGCGGTGTCTATGGGCTCGACTTTCGCCCCATGGGCTTTTGCCACGCAGGCGATACGGGCCAGAGCCTTTTGCCATGCCGTGCGGTACTCTTCTTCGTAGGGGCCGTAGAACTGCGGCTCGTCTGCCGGTACGAACACGGTTTTGGGGAAGCGGGGTTCTTCTGCGCTGTACGGCTTGCTCCAGGCGCATTCGGTATCCAGCTTGCCGGCCACGGCATCCACGGTAAGCGCATCGGCCAGGTTGTTGGCGAACACGGTGACGCAGTCCAGGCTGGCACAAGCGGGCACCACGCCCTTGGTGCTCCATTTTCCCAGTGCGGGCTTGAAGCCTACCAGGTTGTTGAGCGCTGCCGGCACGCGGCCCGATCCGGCAGTATCGGTTCCCAGGGCAAATGCGGCCAGGCCAAGGGCAACGCTTATCGCGGAACCGGAAGAGGAACCCCCGCTTATGAGCTCGGGCTTCAATGCGTTGTGGCATTCGCCGTAGGGGCTGCGCGTGCCTACCAAACCGGTGGCGAACTGGTCTAGGTTGGTTTTTCCCACGGGGAAGGCACCGGCTTCTACCAGAAGGCGCACCACCGTGGCGCTTTCGCTTGGCGTGTAGGCGTATTCGGGGCAGGCGGCGGTTGTCGGCACATCGGCTAGGTCGATGTTGTCCTTAACCGCGAAGGGGACGCCCCAAAGCGACGCGGCGGCACGTTCTTCTTCGCTCATGGCCTCCAGGCGCGCTAGGTACGGCTCCATAAGATCCATCGAGGGCGGAGTGATCCATATATTGCTTTCGGCATGCTGAGCAGCGCGGGCAACGATGGTTTCAGCGATGGCACGTGGGGTGGTGCTGCCGGATTCGTAGGCTTCGGCAAGGGCTTGTATTGTTAAGGGTTCGGTGCTCATGGCGCCTTACTCACCTTCCTGTTCTTCGTTGCCGTCAACGCGCACGAACGCAACGGCCTGGCCGGGCGTTACCAAGTCGCCGGGATCCACCAGCAGCTTTTCCAGGGTTCCGGCGCAGGGGGAAGCGATAGGGAACTCCATCTTCATGCTCTCGAGCGTGATCAGGGTCTGCCCCTTATCTACATGGCTTCCAGCATCGACATTCGTTTTCCATACCGCGCCGGCCATGGTGCTGGGAACGTTTTCGCAGCCTTCGGGCGCCTCTTCCTCGGTAAAGGCGGCTTTGGGCTCTTCGGGAACGAAGACATCTAGGCCCTGTTCCACCCAACGCTGGTGCTCGGCCTCGAACGATGCCTCCTGATGCTGCTTGAAGGCGGCAATGCCCTCGGCGTTTTCCTTCAGGAAGCGGCGGTATTCACCCAGGCTGAAGGTGGTTTCCTCGATCTTCGGGCAGAAGGTGCCGCGCAGGCACTGCTCGCGAAGTTCCAGGATCTCTTCGGCGCTTACGGGGTAGAACTGCAGTTGGTCGAAGAAATCCAGCAGCCAGGGCTTGCCCTCCTTGAACACGGGGGTGGTGCGCAAGGGGTTCCACATCTGCGTGGTGCGGCCGGTGAACTGATAGCCGCCGGGGCCTTCCATGCCGTACACGCACAGGTACGCGCCGCCGATGCCTACGGCGTTTTCGGGCGTCCAGGGGCGGGCGGGGTTGTATTTGGTGGTTACCATGCGGTGACGTGGGTCTACCGGGGTTGCCACGGGTGCGCCCAGGTACACGTCGCCTAAGCCCAGCACCAGGTAGCTGGCGTCGAAGAATATGTCGTAGACATCCTGAATAGTATCCAGCCCGTTGATGCGGCGGATGAACTCCAGGTTGGAAGGGCACCAAGGGGCATCGGGGCGGGTGGTTTCCATGTAGCGGCGCGCGGCAAGCTGCGTTTGCGGATCGTCCCACGAAAGCGGCAGATGCACGATGCGGCTGGGCACCGTTATGTCTTCCAGGGGCGGCAGGGCGGCATCGGTGGCAAGCACCTGCTGCAGCACTTCCTGCTGGGTTGTTGCCAGCGGATCGTAGTGCACCTGCAGGCTGCGGATGCCCGGGGTGAGGTCCACGATATAGGGCAGCTTCCGCTCTTCCAGCTTCATCATCAGCACATGCACCTTGAAGCGCAGGGCTATGTCGAGCTTCATCGGGCCGTATTCCACCAGCAGCGCATCCAGGCCCGATTGGCGCACGCAGATGGCATCGTCGCCAGTGCCTGCTTGGTGGAGGATGGCGTCGTTCGATGCGAAGGCGCAGGGGTGCTCGGGCAGTAGGTTCCACAGGCTTGCTGCCTCGGTTGCGCTGTCGGCACCCACGGCGGCAATGGCCTGCTCGTGCGCGCGGTTCATGGCTTCAGCTTCGGGTTGGCTGACCACCTGGAAGCGCACGGTGTCGCCGGGCTTCAGCTGGCCGAGTTTCCATCGTTCGCTTACGGCTACCACCACCGGGCACACGAAGCCGCCCAGGCTCGGGCCGTCGGGTCCCAGCAGGATAGGCTGGTCGCCGGTAAGGTCCAGCGCACAGATAGAGTAGGGGTTGTCGTGGATGTTGGAGGGGTGCAGGCCTGCCTCGCCGCCATCTTCGCGCGTCCATTGTGGGGTGGGGCCGTTAAGGCGCACACCGGTGCGTGCGGAATCGTAGTTCACGGTGTAGCTTGCGGTGGTAAGCGTTTCCAGGAATTCAGGCGCCAGGAACTCGTCGTCGCTCAAGGGGCCAACCAGCACACCGATGGTCCATTCGCTGGTCCAGGCGGGTTGGGCGGCTTCGGGGAGCTGGATTGCCTTGGTGGGCGAAGTGGCTTCCGTGCCGTCGGCTGCTGCTTTGCCGGGTTGGAATATGCGCACCAAGTCTCCGGTACGCAGGGCCCTTCCGCCGTGGCCGCCCATCTTGCCGTCCACAAAGGTGGAACGCGACCCCAGCACTGGCGCTACATCCAGGCCCCCCGCGATGCAGAGGTAGGCGCGCATGCCCGTGGTGCAGGTGCCCAGCTCCAACACGTCTCCGGCGTTTGCCTGCACGGCGGCGAATTGCGGGCAGGGCTTCCCGTTCAGCTTCGCATCCATGTTCGCGCCGGTAAGGGCAAAGGTGGTATCCGTGCGGAACTTGTATGTGCCGCCGCGCAGGGTAAGCTCAAGGCCGGCTGCATCGGTTGGATTTCCCAAAAGCGCGTTGCCCAAGCGGAAGCTCAGCGAGTCCATAGGGCCGCACGGGGGAACGCCCACGGCCCAGTAGCCAACGATGCCCGGGTAGCTTTGCACGGTGGTCTGCACGCCGCCGTCGAGCACTTCCAACGTGGGCTCAGCAGGCTTAAACCCATCGAGCATGCGGGTGCTCAGCTGGGCCTGCTGGTAGCCCTGCGTGGCCAGCAGGCTTTCCAGGTACATAAGGTTGGTGGTAAGGCCGTACACGCGGGTTTCCGCCAGCACGCGCGCCATGGCGGCAACGGCCTGCTCGCGCGTTTCAGCATGCACGATGATCTTTGCCAGCATGGGGTCGAACAGGCTGGTTACCTCGATGCCCTTGGCGATCCACGTCTCGATGCGGGCGCCTTCGCCGAACCGCACGGCATCGATCTTGCCGGTAGCGGGCAGGAAGTTGTTGCCGCAGTCTTCCGCGTACAGGCGAACCTCGATGGCGTGGCCCTGCTGGGCATGCGCCTGGGCGAAGTCCACCGCCTCGCCGGCAGCTTCGCGAATCATCCATTCAACCAGGTCGACGCCGCAGCATTCCTCGGTGATGCCGTGCTCTACCTGAAGGCGGGTGTTCACTTCCAGGAAGTAGAACTCGTCGCGCGCCTCGTCGTAGAGGAACTC
>CAVDWN010000144.1:0-4166 GCA_963612535.1 Sphaerochaetaceae bacterium | reverse complement strand
CCAACCCCGAACTGCGTCAACGCCCCTTTCAGGGACACGCTTTTGGCCGCGGCCCGTCGCATCAAACGATCGCTGGGCTGGACGAGCCCGAACGAGTACCGCCGCAGCCTGCGCTTTGAGGCGTAAGCAGTCCGGGAAGCCGTCCGCACCCCGCCCCGCCTCAAAGAGGACAGGAAACACTGCGCCTGCAGAATCGGGGTTGGTTTCTGACCAGAAAAAGGAACAACCCGCCGGGGATGGCGGGTTGTTCCTTCGTTCACACTCTTGTTCAAAAGCAAGAGGATCCGTTCGAGGAGCGAGGCTTCCGGCAGATCAAAGGACAAAGCAGTGACGACATCCCACATGAGCCCGAAGAAGATGCCATCGATGAAGAGGTGTAGAAGTTCTCCACCGGAAGTATCTCGCTTCCTCAAAGTTAACCATAGCTAATTTAACCTAGAGAAAGTTAACCGTCAATAACTTTTTCGAGAAAGACGCTTGCCTGCCGAAATCGACCGTTCGCAACAAAAGCGCCCCACCTGAGGAATTAGCCTCAGGTGGGGCGCTGATTGCTTTAGGTACGACTGTTTGGCACCGTGAGCAGGCCGTTTGGGCTGCGATCAGACCTTCGATACTGCGACCGGACCGTCCGAGGCCATACCCAGGCCAGCTACTTAACGGTGAGCACCGGGATATCCACCGCACGCAGCAAGCCATAGCTCACGCTGCCCAGCATGCCGCGGATGGCGCCCAGGCCACGGCGACCCATCACAACCAGGTCGCAGTTGCGCTCCTTTGCATATGCCACCAGGCCGTTCACGGGCGAAGGATCGGCCACCGCTTCCATGACCACGCGGTTTTCGGGAAGGCCTTCCACCACGCTGGAGAGCTCTTCTTCCATTTCGTGGTTGATGCCCAAGAGCACGTTGTCGAACTGCTGGGTGAAATCGCCCTTGTCGGCAAAGGTGGAAGCCGCGCCCGTGGAAGGGTCGTTCAGCGCGATTGCCGGCGTTACCGTCATGGGAACGACGTTCACCACATAGACGGTGGTGCCCTCCGATTCCTTGGCAATGGAGCAGGCAAGGGAAAGCGCGCTCTGGGAATGGCTGGAGCCATCGTAGGGCACGAGTATGCGTTGGTATTTCATGGGAACCCCTCTCTAGATCGCCTTTGTGCGATGCAGGCCTTCGCCCGAGCAGGCGATGCCTAGACCCATTATCTCACGCCGGGAGGTGCCCGGCCGAGAGCATCGTTCCCAACAATAGCAGTAATATAGGTTTCGTCTATAGGTTATCCCGAAATAACAGGTTCACACCGCACACTAATAGTGGCACAATGGACATTGTGAAAGCGATTCAAGGCCTTGGGCTTTTGTCGCACGCGCCGGTACGATACCCCTCTCGTGCCGGCGCTCTCTGTTTATGGGGCAAGCCTAAAAGAGGCTGGGCTACGGCTGAAAAGGACGCCTCGCCCGATGGAAGCCGCGCAACCGTTGCATTCCAGACGCTTGGTGGGCGCACGGCGCTTGAATCCACGGCGTACGCTGCATACGAACACTCGCGGAGCTAGCCTACGCCACCTTAGCGGGCGTGCTTGCCGCGCTTGGGTTGGGGTTCGTAACCGGGCTGGGCCTGCGCCGCCTGCAACGAGGCCTGCCGGGCCCGGGCTGCGGCAGCCGCATAGAGCTGCCTGCCATCGGGCTGCGGGCTGCCGTGAGGCACAGCGGCACCAACACCCTGTTGGCTGCGGACCGAAGCAGCGGAAGGCTGCGGATGGCCATGAGCCGAAGCGCCCGAAGGCGCCTGCTTGCCGTTGGCCGAGGCGGGCTGCGCATCCTTATGCAGCAGCTGGGGCTGGCGCTCCGGTTCGGCCATGCCGTAGAACTCCCACGCCTCGGCGAACAGCTCGTAATCTTCAGGAACATGGGCCTCGCTGGCAACGTGCGCAACCAAACCGGCCTGCACCAGCTTCTTCGCCGTGCGGCGCTCGGCGCTGAAGAAGCCGGCCTCTATGTTCGCGGCGGCTATCTGAAGCTCGCATCCGGCATCAACGAAGCGGCGGGCAATCCCTATATCGGACTGCACTTCCTTGCAACGCTCGGGGTGCGCGATTATCACCTTGAAGCCGCATTGCTGCAGCTGGCGAACCATGAACGACCAATCAAGAGGAAGCGCGCCAGCGGGCAATTCCAGCAGGAATTCGCCGAAGCCGCTGCCCAATTGCGGGGCGGCATCCATGCCTAGGCTCTTCAGCTTGTGATAGCCCACCTCGAAGCCCATGGTTAGCTGGGGCGCGCCGGGGATGGCCAATGCTCGGTGCTTCAGCTGCAAGAATGCCCGCCACGCCTGCTCGAAGCGGAAACGCCCATCGGCGCAATGCGGTGTGCAGACGATGGAGGTAACGCCGGCTTGCATCGCGGCGGAGAGCATCATCAGGGAGCCGGACATGGTGCGCGGCCCGTTGTCCAACCCGGGAAGGATATGGCTGTGCACATCACGCATGGCCCTTGCAACACCTTTCGTCTACGGCAGCCCCGCCTGCCCGCGGCAAGGCGGGGCATGCTGCCGCTATCTATTCGCTTATTGCATTATAGGCGCAGCGTTGCCGCTTCTTACCGCAATAAAACGCCTGAACAATTGGTTGAACCGGGGGGCAAGCGTGCAGCCCGCCTGCAGCTCATCCCGCAAGCTGCCCGCAGCGCATCCTCAGCCCGCCCGCAAGGCGTTCAGCTGAACGCCTTACAAGCCGCCAACCTTGCCCTAAACGCCTTGCCAGCCCAACAACGCCCTAGGCGCCGCCAGCCACCGTTCACACAAACGCGAAACCACAGGTCATCTGGTCAAAGCATTTGCCTATAGCTGGCTATTAATTGCGCTTGGAACGTGGAATGGGCTGGCCGGGTTGCCTAAAATCGTTCTCACCGAACGATTCCGCGGCCGGGCGCCTGCGCCCATGCCGCTTCAAAGGAGTAACCATGCCAATCAGAATCCCCGACGCGCTGCCCGCAACCAATACCTTGGAAAGCGAGAACATCTTCGTGATGACCGAGCATCGCGCCATCCATCAGGACATCCGCCCGCTTCGCGTGCTGATACTGAACCTGATGCCCTTGAAGATAGAGACCGAGACGCAGATCCTGCGCAAGCTTTCCAACACGCCGCTTCAGGTAGAAGTGGACCTGCTGCAAACCACCACGCACAAGGCATCGCACGTGCCGGCCGAGCATATGCGCTCGTTCTACGTGGACCTGGAGGAAGTGCGCCATCGCTACTACGACGGCATGATCGTCACCGGCGCGCCGGTGGAAAAGCTCCCGTTCGAAGACGTGGACTACTGGCCCGAGCTGTGCGACATCTTCGAGTGGGCGAAGACCAACGTGTACTCCACCCTGTACCTTTGCTGGGGTGCGCAGGCTGGGGCCTACTACCACTTCGGCGTGCCGAAGTACCTGCTGAAGCACAAGATGACCGGCATCTTCGAGCACGACATTTTGAAGCCTACCTCGCCCTTGGTGCGCGGCTTCGACACCAAGATCAACGCGCCCCATTCGCGCTGGACCGAAGTGCATGCCGAAGATATCGAGAAAGTGCCCGAGCTGGAGCTTATCTCCACTTCGGAAGAAGCAGGCGTGTACATTGCCAAGAGCACCGACAGCCGCCACTTCTTCGTGTTCGGCCACCCCGAGTACGACACCAATACGCTGGCGAACGAGTTCCACCGGGATACGGAAAAGGGGCTGAACCCCGACATGCCGAAGCACTACTTCCCCAACGACGACCCCACGCAGCAGCCCGTCTCGAACTGGCGCGCCACCGCGCAGCTGCTGTACACGAACTGGCTGAACTACTACGTGTACCAAAGCACCCCCTACGACCTTTCCACCATCGGCCGCAGGGCATAAGAAAAAACGATGGTGCTGGCTGCAACCAACACCATCGTTTTGATACAATCAACCCAAGGGACGCCCCAGCTGCACCTGGGCGGCGTTTCTAACTGTTTAAAGCCAGGCTACTTTCGACGGGTACCTGGCTTTTTTCGTGTCAAAATCGCGGTTCGCCGTTAGTCCTTAGACATCATCAGCAAAAGGCCGATGATGCTTATCGCCACAAGCAAGATGTTGCACGTGGCGTTGACTGTATCTGCATCCATAGGCAGCCTCCCTTCCAGTCGGCCGCCCAGGCGCCGGC
>CAVDWN010000143.1:0-4212 GCA_963612535.1 Sphaerochaetaceae bacterium | reverse complement strand
CACCAGCAGCCCCAGAAGCGAGCCGCCGAACAGGCAGAAGCCCACGATGGAAGCCGGGGTGAATGCGTTGTTCCAGGTTGGGATGGTAGGCAGCATATAAGCAGCACCCACCGCCAAAGCGAACACCAGGGCCAATACGGCAAGAACGCCGGTGAAGCCCTTGCGTACCGAATAGCTCATAGAGCCGGTAAGCGCCCAGATCCAATACACTGCGGCCGCAACCATGAACACGCCGAAAGCCGTGATCTCGTTGGCCATGGGAGTAGCGCCCAGCGTGTTGGCCACGTTCAGGGCATTCAACGGCTGCGTGAGGTGCGCGAACGAGGCAACCAGGCCAACGAAGGCAACCAGAAGCGGGATAACGGTGAGCTTATCGACCAGCTTCAACTTCGCATCGTCGATGCGGTTGCTGGCAAAGCCGATGAACAAGGCGATGAATGCGCCCGCACCGATAGGCGCAAGCGTGGTGAACACCGCCAAAGGAATCTCATGCAATGCGGAATCCATGATCTATGCCACCTCCTTGGGGTTGCTGACGCGACCGGTGGTGTCGCCCGGCTCCTTGGCCGCGGCGCTGGCCTTTATCAGCACATGGGGGTCGGTAACACTCGGATCGGGCATGGGGGCAATACCCCTTACCGCGCCCGGGTGCTTCTTCTGCAGTTCCTCGAACTCGCCGAACTCGATGGCGCGAAGCGGGCACGCGCCGACGCATATCGGCTCCAAGCCCTTGGCTAGCCGGCTGCTGCAACCATCGCATTTCACCGAATGCCCAACCTCCCTATCGACCTTCGGGGCGTTGTACGGGCAGGCCATAGCGCAATAGCCGCAGCCGATGCACTTGGACGCATCCACGCTTACCAAGCCGGTATCGGGGTCTTTGTGCATAGCGGTTGTGGGGCAGTTTGCCACGCAAGCAGGATGCTCGCAGTGCTGGCACGAAGTTGACAGGTGGTACACCCACGAGTCGCAGGTGTAGGTGCCGTCTGCAGCTTCCTGCCATTGCCCGCCCTCGTAGTCGTATACCTTGCGGTAAGCGGTCTCCAAGTTCAGGTCGTTGTAGTCTTTGCACGCCATCATGCAGGTTTTGCACCCGGTGCAGCGCGAGTTATCGAAGAAGAATCCATATTGAGCCATGACGCACCTCCTATGCCTTCTTCACTTCGACGATGATGGAATTGCTCGGGCCGTTGCCGTGGGCAAGCGGGCTGGGACGGTACGTGGTAAGCGTGTTGATGCACGCCCCCTTGTCCACCTTGTCGCCGTACATTTCCGCCTTATGCCAATGACCTTGCGGCATGGCAACCATCGAGGGAACGATGCGGCTGGTAACATGCGCTTCGATGCGCACCTCGCCCGCCGGGCTCTTCACGCTTACCGTGTCGCCATCGGAAATCCCGCGCGGCTTGGCATCGACGGGGTTGATCCACAGGCGATGGCGGTTGTACTGATCCAGCTGCTCGATGAACCCGAACGAGGAATGGGTGCGGGCCTTGTCGTGCCAGCCCGAGCAGTACAGCGGGAACTCGCTGGTAACCGAGCCATAGCCCTCGATGCCCGGATCGAACACCGGAATAGGGCTGATGACCTCGCCATCCTTCAGCGTGCGCTTCTCGGCGATGTTGGCCAGCGCCTCGGAGTAGATCTCGATCTTGCCCGAAGGAGTGAACAGCGGGTTTGCCACCGGGTCGTCGCGGAAGTCCTTGAACGCGATGGAGCTGTCGTGGGCTCGCTTGTACACGCCCTGCTCCTTTATCTGCTCCCACGACGGCATCTGCGGGTCGGCCTCAGCGCCGGCCTTGTAGAGCTTTTCGGTCCACTCGTCCTGGGTAAGGCCGGCGGTGAACTTGTCCTTCACGCCCAGCTTCTCGGCGATTTCGGCATTCACATCGTAAGAGGGGCGGCACTCGAACGGCGGCTCCTGAGCAGGGCCACCCACCGTAACGCCCACGTAGTACTCGGAATAGCCCTGCGTCGACATGTTCAGCTGCTCGGAGCGCATGGCATCGGGCAGAAGGATATCGGCATACCGGGCGGTATCGGTCATCACGGTGTCCCACACCAAGATGAACTCGCACTTCGACTCATCGGAAAGGATCTCGTGCACCTTGTTGATGTCGCCATGCTGGTTGGTAAGGCAGTTGCCGGCGTAGTTCCACATGAACTTGATGTTGCTGGGAAGGCCGTTTTCGGCACCGATGATGGCATCGGTTTCCGGGCGCATCTCGGTACCGTGATCGACCGCATTGAGCCACTCGTAGGTGCTGATCATGGCGCCGGAAGTGTTCAGCTTCCAACCCTTGTCCTTGGCCGGGATGCTGCCAACCAGGTAATCGACCGGCTCGGCTTCGCGCATACCGGTGTTGGTGCCCGGCTTGCCGATCTGGCCGGTAAGCAGCGGGAGCATGCACACGGCACGCGTGGCGCTCTCGCCGTTGCTATGGCGCTGAAGGCCCCAACCCTGCACCACGAACATGGTCTTCGCCTCGGCGATCTGCTTCGCGAACGAGCGGATACGATCGGCCGGGATCAGCGTGATGGGAGCGGCCCATTCAGGCGTCTTCTCTACCATGTCGTAGCCGGTGCCCATGATGTAGTCGCGGTACGACTTGTTCTGGCCCTTCGCGGATGCCGGCATGGTCTCTTCGTCGTAGCCTACGCAGTAGGTATGCAGGAAGTCCAGGTCTACCTGGTTGTTCACGATAAGCTCGTGGGCCACGGCGGAAACAAGCGCCGCATCGGTGCCGGTTCGGATGGGCAGCCATTCGTCGGTGCTGCCCGAAGCGGTTTCGTTCAGGCGGTAATCGACGTGGATGATCTTCGCGCCCGATTCACGAACGCGGTTGAAATCCCAAACCATGTTGGCCCCGCCCATGCGGTTTTCCGCCGGGCTGTTGCCGAACATGATTACCAGGTCGGCCTTTTCCGCCTGGTCCATGGAAGAGGCATGGAAGTTCTCGTACGGGCACATGGCCTCTACGCAGAACTTTTCCGGGTCGTTCGTGGCATAGCCGCCGTACATGAACGGCATCACGTACTGATGCATGCCCGTGGAATAGTCGCCGTATGCCGAAAGGTAGCCACCCAGGGCATTCAGCAGACGCGGGTGGTTCTTGCCGGTGCACGAGTACATGCCCGTTGCATAGGGCACGTACACCGCGTCGTTGCCATACGTATCGATGGTGTACTTCAGCTTGTCGGCGATGGTCTGGATAGCCTCGTCCCAGCTGATGCGCTCGAACTTGCCTTCGCCGCGCTTGCCCACACGCTTCATGGGATACTGAAGCCTGTCGGGATGGTTCAGCCATTGGCGCATCGAGCGCCCACGCAGGCAGGCACGCGCCTGGAAATCGGCATCGCCGGTATCGTCGGTTTCAATGTACTGGATCTTGCCGTCTTTAACGTGCCATTTGAATACACATCTGCCGCCGCAGTTCACATTGCACTGGCTCCACACGATGGTATCGGGAGCGTCTGCCGCAGCGGGCTCCACTTCCCCGAAAACCGACTCGCCTGCCGCCAGCGCACCGCTTGCAGCAGCCAAGGCGCCCAGAGCGCCGGTGGCCTTCATGAACGTTCGACGGGTGATGCTTGGCGTCATTTCTTGCATGACAGCCCCCTATCCCCTTTATATTCGGTGCCGCGCGAAATCAATCCCCTATCGCAGCGACACCCTGCTTTGTCCCCAAGGGCTTCGCAAGCCAAAACCGTTGGAAGCCCTTGTTCGAATCTCATGATAGGCATTCGAATGCTTCGAATGTGCATGAATCTTCAGGCGAACGCGCAGATCTTTATTCTATTTTGAGAATATTTCACTTAATCGCATAATCGCATGCTCCCTGCATGCGGCAAAGGGGTGCCCCTCGCCGGCAATGGAGCAAGACCTGACGCAACAATTGCCCTAAACTGAACCTCGCAATTGGAAGGACAGGAGACCATGCTTTACGAGCCCACCCCGCATACGCCGCACCGGCCCAGCCCAGCTGTGCTGTTCGTGGGCCGTCAGAACTCCGGCAAAACCACCTTGTTGGAAAAGGTTATCGCTTGCCTAACTGAACGCGGATTGGACGTTGCCACCCTCAAGCACCACGGGCACCCGGACTTCGAGATCGATGTTCCGGGAAAGGATTCCTGGCGCCACCGCCAAGCTGGAGCGCAGAGCACCTGCGTACTTTCCAGCAGCCGAATGGCGCTCACGCGCAACCTGAGCTC